>JANQOL010000072.1 GCA_028289675.1 Pirellulaceae bacterium | reverse complement strand
CCCTTGATCGTTGTGAATGACCCCGCGTCTGTGTCCTTCAGCTTTATTTCCGGTGGAAGCCCGTCATCCCAAGCTTCTTCGCAGCTAGGCTGGCGGAACGATTCCGGCCGCTCAATTTTACAGTAGTCTGTAAGGCCGCAGGTCTACGTTGGTCCGAAAAAGCACATTGCTTCGATGAGGGTGGTGTCGACCATCCGGAAAAGCGACCTCATGTCTCATCAAATTCAAGCTGAGCTGCTACCGACGGAATACTGTCCCACGCCGCATTTGGTGATCACCGTTGACGGCGCCCCTCTCGACCAAATTCTCGTGGCCGCCACCGGCGACGAGTCATTTCTAGGGTTGATCCCAGCGTGGCTCGGCGACATGACGGATCCCACCGAACGTAAAATTGTTTGGGATCGAATCCAACAACCGACGGGCACCAACACGAAGGTGCCTGTCCTAATGTGCCCGGATGATTTAGACCTGTGGTGCTCCGTCATTCTTGCGGACACAACTAGGGCCGATGACACGGTGACTTGGCACGCGCTGGGAACGCATGCAGGTCGTTCTGATGGCCTTCCGCACTCGATCGGATTGGCGGTCGATTGGCTGCCTGCTATCGGACCCTTTCGTTTTGATCGCGCCGCATACGACGCTTGCGTGGCTAGATTCAGGCTCGACCTGGAGGCCAATGGCCGCTGACGCGGAGCCAATGCACCGGTCCTGCAGCCGCGGATTCCTATGTGCCGCGACGCCCCAAAAGTTGAGCGAGAAAATCATTGACACGCTCGTCGAACCGGTGTACTATTACGGCAGTACACAAGGTCGCTTGGCCTGGTTTTTGCCGTGTTTTCACGGGGAAACTGAGGATCAAGCGGTCGTCCAGGTTGGCTCGGGAGACAGCTGAACCATGAAAATCAACATCGAGCCGAATAATGGGATCGCCATCTACGAGCAACTGGTGCGGCAGATCAAGTACGCCGTCGCCGAAGGCGTCGTGCTGCCGGGCCAAGTGATTCCCAGCGTGCGAGAAATGGCCAAGCAGCTGACTTTGAATCCCAACACGGTCCAGCGTGCTTATCTCCAACTGCAGGACGAGCAAGTCTTGCAGGCACTGCGTGGACGGGGCATGGCTGTCACCGACGGGGCCAAACAGCGTTGCGAGTCGGATCGCCAGCTATTGCTGGCCGAACGGTTGTCCAACGTACTCTCGGAAGCCATTCGCAGTGGCCTCGCCCGGCAACGGATTCGCGAGATGTTCGAGCAAGCATTGCAATCGGCCGCGACGGCGCCTGAAACGCCTTCCCCCGTAGCGACATCTCCGGACAAGACGACACCCAACGGGGACCAACACGATTCAATTCCACGAGAGGATGAAGCATGACCGATGCGATTCAAATACAGGGTGTGTCGAAGACTTTCGGACGCAATCAAGTGCTCAACAACGTCTCTTTGATGATTCCGCAAGGCGTCGTGTTCGCGCTGCTGGGCGAGAATGGTGCGGGCAAGTCGACATTGATCCGCGGATTGATGGGTTACCATCGATTTGACTCGGGCCAAGTTTCAGTAGCGGGATTTGACCCAATCCGCCAACCGCTGGAACTGCGGCGCAACGTCGGCTACGTTTCGGACGCTCCAGGGCTGTACGAGTGGATGTCGGTCGCCGAGTGTGGTTGGTATGCGTCCGGCTTTTTCGAACAAGGATACCTCACCGCGTTCAACAACTTCATTGTCGAGTTCGATTTGCCGCCAGACACACGCATCAGTGACCTATCTAAAGGAATGCGGGCCAAAGTCGCCCTGTCACTGGCCCTCGCATCCGATCCGCAGCTCTTGATTCTGGATGAACCCACTTCCGGCCTGGACCCTTTAGTTCGCAGATCGTTCTTGGAAAGCATGATTGATCGGGCCGCCGCCGGACAAACTGTGTTCCTCAGCTCGCATCAAATGCACGAAGTGGAACGCGTGGCTGATTGGATCGCCATCTTGCATGACGGGCAAGTGCAGGTGGTCGCGCCGCTGGAAGACCTCAAGCGTGATGTGGTCATCATTTCATTTTCGCTGCGAGACCCTCTCCTTGCGATGCCCGCTGCACTGGACGACCAGAACGTTCTGCGCCGCGCAACCCATGGGCGCACGACTCAGCTGATGGTTCGCGGACCCAGCGACGACTTACTGAGGCAACTATCGCAAGAGCCAAACCTATTTGAAATCCAATCCGTGCGGCCAAGCCTGGAGGAGCTGTACATCGGCTTCTCCCAATCGGGCTTGGTCGAGACGTCGACGGTACTACCCACATCGACTGAGCAAAGTGAAGTAGCGTAACCAAGTATTTGATTCTTTGAGTTCTTATGGGGTGAAGCAGATGCAGACCCTTGTTCAATCTGGCACGCAGCTGAAATCCGCTATGCCGCTTCAATCGACCCAACAGTTTCTGTCTGCTACGCCTTGGCAGGCTCTGCTATGGAAGGATTACCGGCAAGTTCGCCCAGCTTTGGCGGCAATCTTGATTGGAATGCTGGGCTGTCAATTGCTCTTGTTGATGAGTGCCTTCCTGATTGACTCCGCCGGTTTACGTGAGGCTAACGCGGGAATGATCATGGTGATCGCGCTCGTTTCGCCCATTTTGGTGGTGCTGGCATGCTGCGGCATGTTGATCGGTCACGAACGCCAATCGGGAACTTGGCATTGGAGCAGTGGCCTGCCGATTGGCTGGCAAAAGTCCTTGACCAGCAAGCTGTTGGTCTGCCTGGGCAGTAGCCTACTGGCACTCGGGCTGCTGCTGATTGTTCCTCTGTTTAGTTGGCAACTGTTTGGCGGCCAGGGGGTCGAAAAATGGGTGTTCGACACTTATGGCTCTACGATTTCGCTGATGTTGTTCTTAAACGTGCTGACATATTTCCTGCTGAGCACGCTGCTCTTCCGAGAAACTCTCAATGCTCTGTTGATTGCCATGCTCTGGATGCTTGGTACGAATCTGGTCATCCTGAACATGCCCCTGGGAATCTTTGAGAACGGCTATCAACTCAATCAGAAGCTGAATCAGCAAGCGATACTGTGGTCAGCAGGTTCGATGGGCGTGCTATGGCTAGTGGGTTTAGTTGCCCTAGTTGTTGCGTATCGCTGGCGTTGGTCGACAGGACAGTTTTCCACTTTGCGGCGGGGCCGGTCTGCCGTCCGCACGATCCCGCGCCCACTGCATATCTGGGATCAGCTGCAGCCATCAGAGTTTCGGATGCTATGGCATCAGAGTTGGCGCAACTCAATCGCCAAACGGGCCGGCTTGGTCGGTTTGGCTGTACTAATGGTGGCCTTATTGGTTTCCAATCCATCATTGCTGCTAGTTGCGTCCGTCATTCCCTTAACGCTGTGCGGACTAACGACGTTTGAAGGTGACCAAGTCAATCACCGATTCCGTTTTTTGGCGGATCGAGGTGTTTCTCCCCGTCAACTCATTCGCGCTCGTTTGCTGGCAGGCGGATCAACGGCATTGGTGATCGCCACGATCGTCGCGTTGGGCTCTATGTGGTCAATGGAGCTGCCATCTGGCCTGCCCGTGATGTTGGTACCGCTGGCAGTGCTCAGTTTCTTGGTCGGCATGCTGTGCGCACTGTGTTTTCGGAAGCCAATTGTTGCTGGAACAGTGGCCGTCGTGGCCTGCCTGGCAACGGTGATTATCTACGCCAGTGCGCTCAGTTATCGAATTTACGTTTACGAAAGCAATCCTCACTGGCTGTTTGTATATGCGTTGCTTGTGCTGGGTTTGGTGGGTCCCATTGTGCTTTACTTGGCGGTGCGGCGATTCACCAAGATTTGGCTCATTCAGGATCAACTTCGCTTGGAATCGCGCTGCTTTGGGTTGTTGATGTTCGTAGCGCTCGGCCCCTTGTTCCTGAGTGCCGCTTTGGGTTTTCTAGCGGTGCCCAATCCACGCTGGCAAGGCCTGCCGCTGGCGGCGCAGGCCGAAGCCAACATTCAAGGACCAGACTTGAATCGAACTCGACAAATCTTGCCAGCTTGGGAGCCCGCCATCACAGTCCACGAGATTCAGTACATTTTCAACTTCGATTCGGAGCACTTCTACGAGCGGGCAAGCAAAGCACTTGACGCCATCACCGACGACGACGGCTTTGCGCCTTCGTCATCCGATCTTTCCACTGCCTTGGAAACGCTGGACAGCCGCGTGACCATTGAGCAGCCGACGCGATACTACGATGACCTAAGCACGATGATTGTGGAGTCAACGGCTTTGGGCATCATCGCTTGCCGGCGGCAGGAAACTGAATTGGCAGTCTCAATGTTGAAACTCAGTCGAAATCTGCAGCAGATTGCCTTGGAACTGAATCCACCGCAAACTGTGAACGCTCGCAACCTGGCTTGCGAGATGCTACTGACCCTAACTATCGACCAACTGCACGACTTGTCCGAGCTGTCGGAGTTGGAATCGGTGCTCGTGCTCGACGTCCCCGACGAAAGCTACCCGTGGACGCAGCAAGCCAAAGGGCAGGCGACTTGGGACCGAGCTGCCTTGAGAGGTGACCCCTTGCCGCAATCGCGTTTCGGCAAGCACTTTTGGCGTTACGATTGGCTGACTCGTAACATTCCGCCCTTGCGATGGCGCCAAGAGCGACAGATTGCCAGGACACTGGATGCATCACTGAAGTTTATCGCGGGTGGCCAGCCTCTTCCCGCTCGAACATCGCCCCATTTTGTCGCCGACTACCTGGCTCACCAATCTCTACTGGCACGTTTATCCACGCTGAAGGTCAAAGTGGGCGCCGCAACCAGCACACCTGAACGGAGTGCTGATGTTATCGTTCCCGAACAGGAACTTTTAACGCCGGCGCCCTCCACTGAGCCGGCCGACGCCAGGGATCTGCCGCCAAATCGCCAAGCGGGTAAGGCAGACGAAGATCAAAGCCCGAGTGACGACGAACGTTGACGCCACCAGGCTACAGCTTGATACGGTAGTTCAGTATCCGACCGGTGCCAATGCCCTCGCAGCGAATCCAATGCTCTAGGAGCTGCCCTGAATCGGTGACGTTCAGAGTAAATTCTTTGGACGTAAATCCCGGAGCGGCCTGCAGAATCTGGAATCGCTGGTAGGGCTGACCTGGCGGAAAAAGTTTGCAGTCAAAACTGATCGGTGCATCGGTATTGTTTTGCAGCTCCAGACGCAGCAGAATCTGGTTATCAGACAGCCGCGTAGAATCCCATACGAAGCGAACGTCGCCCATCCCAAGAGTGATTTCGCGATAGACGCTGAATTGAAATCGTTCGTTGGCATCAATGTCAAAATCGAACCGTAATTGGTGAGTTCCAGCGGACGCGTCGCCCCGCAACTCCAATGGTATTTCGCGGTCCTGCTTACGCCCTGACGCGATTTGCAACGGCAGTTGAACTTGGCCTTCGGCAAGCAGTGTGTCACTAACCAACGTCATAGTCCCTGAGATCGATTGCTCAAATGGGCTGGTCAGCGAAACGGGCAAAGTGATGGCTGCGCCCACGCGGCTGGCTAGATGATCGGTCTTGAGTTCAAAGAACTGTCGCCACCGCACAACTTCGACGTTGACACCACGGATGATCAACGGCCACTCGCCTACGTTGATGACTTGCTCTTCCATACCGTTCCTATTGGTCACGGTAGATACGGGAAGTGGCTTGCCCCAAACGTCGGTGGCAGAGATGTTCTTGCCCAGGAAAAGACGTTCCTGAACCGGCGTAGAATTCCACATCAACATGACTCCGTCGTTACCGTCAGAGAAGATGTGATTGGCACTACTGTGGGGCATGTTGATCGAACCAACGAATTGCCGACCGCCGATGCTAGTGACGAGACTGTGCCAGGGAATCAACATTTCGCCCGCGTTTTTGTCCGCCGTGAACAGTCCCCGCTCTGGATCAAACGGATTGGTTAGGAAGGCCGCGCGGACGTTTCCCTTGCGAACTTCGATCATACGTTCGGTCAAGTCTTGCACTCGATCGTGCAAGGAGTATGTGGACGCGGGCAGTGGATCGATGTTGACCCAGATGTCGGGCTGCTCTTCCGAGGTCGCTTGCGCGTAATCTCTCAGCTCGGCCGCGGTCAGTTGCGGAGCTGTTCGATAGTGGATGGAGTTCCACGGTGAATCGGTGCTTGTGGGCGGCGCGTGTTCAAGCCAGTCCCAGCCAATGGAGATCCGTAACTCTTGGCAGTAAGTTTGCATCCGGGCTCGAATGGTGGTCAACAACTCAACGACGTCACTAGTGCCCATAAAGCTGACATCATGATCTCCACCCAACTGAAACCAGGTCAAACGCATCCCCATCCGGGTCAGCACCGGTTCCAACAGCGGTTCCCAAGCTTCAACATCGCGAAAGACGGTAACCGCGTGCAGTTCATCATCGTCGTTGCCGAAGGCTTGTCTCTGGGAGGGAGGAGGCGTGTCCAAGCGGCCTACGCATTTGATATCGAACGCCTGCAAACGCTCAGTCAAGTTCACTAGCTGGTCCGACTGGGCGCTGTCGGTCATGTCGTACCAGATAGGATACTTGACCCAGCCAGCACCGAACCGCGTTACCAACTCGGGAATTTCGACCGGTTTAAGCCCGGATCCAAATGCGGGAATTGACCAGCCAAAAGGGCCTGGATTCTCGATGACCTCATCGCGCATGACTGCTAACAACAAGGCACGTCGCTGATCGGCGCCGGCATTTCTACCCAAGTTGACAGTCACGCGATACAGACCTGGATCGTCAATAACCAGTTTCCAGCTGGAACTGCCATCGTAGGCGTCCGACGACGTGTTACCGAACGCATAGTAAGGCCGATCTTCGCGCTTGAAAACCAAGTGCTCGGCTTGCGGGGACACATACTGCTTTTTCAACTCGATGGTTTCTTGCCGAAGCCTCCGACCTTGCTCATCCAATAGTTCGAACTGGACGGTGTTGACGTCGCTCTTGATGCCCATGGCGGTACACGTGATGGTGATTTCCTGACCTGGTTCCGCCACGTTCATTTTCAACTCGGATGACAATGCCAACCGGGGCATGCGGTGGATGGACAGGTTATCGAATCGCGCGACACCTGCGATGTGCAGGGACTTTCGGGGCTCGATGCGGATATGGATTCTTCCCCAACGAAGTTTGCCCATCGGCGGCGATTCGGCTCGGATCGATTGCTGCTGCCAGTCGGCGGTGCCCGAGACCGAACGAGAGCGGACGGTCTCCAGCACGTTTTTGTCCTCATCCAACATCTGCAGCTCTACCCAGGCCGCGTGTCCGTTGAGGTCATCGCAGCTGATTTCGCAGCCAAGTTGATGGCTGAAGCGGGGATCCATGTCGAAGATTGGGCTAATCAACTCGGCAGCTCCACCGTCCATGCGGACTTCCATGCAGCTATCGAGCACCGTGCGATCAAGAAACCGTGCAATGTCTGGCGGAGTTGTCTCGGCAACGTAGTTGGGATCCCAGGTGCCGGTTTCCCAAGCATGGTGCGCCTGGATGAGCAGCTTTTTCGCTTCGGAGACTTTGCGGGCGACCGCCAGATCACGAGGTACGATACGCATGTCGATGTAGGCAGGATGATTGCGGTCGCGGCGACGTTGCCACCGATCCGGCCACAAGTTCGAATTCTGATCTTCGGACTGGTAGAATCCCCAGCCGTAAATCTTCTCGGCACGCAATTCCTGGGCTCGTCCGCTGCTAGCGTAGACTGCGAAAAGCGGCAAAATGAGGAGCCCCCACACGGGACTGGCGCAGCGAACGACGCTCCAGTTACTGGTCCGCACGGATTTCGGAGAATTCAAATTGCCAGCGGTAAACATTGCGATTGCCTTATCCAGCCTGCGACAGCCGTTTAAACAAGCCTTGCACACGGCAGCTCGGCTGGGTGCCAAGGGAGTCGAAATCGACGCGCGAAATATGCTGAGACCGGAGGAATTGAGTGATACAGGGTTGCGGCAGCTGCGGAAAATGATGAACGATCTGGATCTGCGGGTTGCAGCGATCCGATTTCCGACGCGGCGCGGATATGATGTGCTGCAAGATCTAGATCGCCGCATCGCCGCCACCAAAGCCGCTATGCGTATGGCTTATCGGCTAGGCGCTCGCGTGCTGATTAACGCGGTGGGTCATGTTCCCCAGGAGAGTTCTCATCCGGGGTACGAGCAGCTGGCATCTAGCCTGACCGATCTAGCCCGCTACGGGCAGCACGTCGGAGCCATGCTGGCATGCGAAACCGGCTCGGAACCTGCGCCCCGACTCAACCAACTGTTGACCGATCTTCCAGAACAGGCCATCGGAGTCGCCTTCAACCCGGGCAACCTGATAGTCAACGATTTCTACGATGAGGACTCCATCGTCGCCAGCGCAGCCCGGACGCTGGTCGTGATTGCCCGCGACGGCGTGCGCGATTTAGCGCGGGGGCGAGGAATCGAAGTCCCACTCGGACGCGGCTCCGCCGAATTCGCACGCGTGCTGGGCGTCTTGGAAGAACAACAGTATCGGGACTGGTTCGTGATCGACCGTATCGAATCTCGAGATCCGGTGACCGAAATCGGACACGCTGTCTCGTATCTTCAGTCGTTATGATTGGCACACTCGGTGCATCTAGATGATTCCACCGGAGTCGCGAACAAAACCGCCGCACGGGGTGCGGGTGACGCGCGTGAATTGAGGCTGTAGACCGCTCTGGTCGGGTCCAACGTACTTGACTCGCTCCAATCCTGTATTGTCAGCTTCCATCACCCGCACGCCAGGTAACGATCCTATGTTCGGACGATCCAAGAACAACCAGCAAGCCTTGCAGAAGAAGTACAACCAACTCATGGAGGAATCGTACCGGCTATCCCACACAGACCGGAAGAAAAGCGACCTCAAACGGCTGGAAGCCGAAGAGATCGGTAAGCAGCTGGACGAACTCGAAAAGAACGCGAGTTCGTAGAGCAGTTACTTTTTGCGCGGCACCATGAAGCGGGCCCCAACTGTGGCCTAGTTGCCATCCGTTTAGACATCAGTGCGTCGAGGACGATTGGCCGGTTTAGCGCGGCGACTGGTACCGGGGGGCACACTGCTGGATGTCCCTGGACTGCCAGGATGGCGTTCGGCGCGACGGGCGGCCGGCCGCAAGTGTGGAGCAGGAACAGCTTGGTTTCCTAAAGCGGCTTCTAAACTGGTGTCGTCAATCAAGTCGCCCAAGTATTCTCGCCTGACCTCGGGATGCTGTTTGACACTGTCAGGCGAGCCTTCGCACAACACCGATCCCTTGCTGATCACGTAGCAGCGATCGACCGTTTGCAGGATTTCACGCGCCGCGTGATCGGTGATCAGGATCGCGATACCACGCTCCCTTAGTCGGACGATGATCTCTTGAATATTCTGCACCGTGATGGGGTCAATACCCGCGAACGGCTCGTCCAACATGATTATTTCCGGGTTGGAAACCAGGCATCTGGCAATCTCCAACCGGCGCCGCTCACCGCCCGATAGCCGCCCGGCTTTGGAGCGGCGAATATGCGTGATCTCAAAATCCTCCAGCAACTGATTGGTGCGGCTTTTTCGTTCTCGGTACGGCACGCCCAACAGCTCGAAGACGGACGAGATATTCTGTTCCACCGACAGCTTGCGGAATACGCTGGACTCTTGCGCGAGATAGCCCATACGCCCTTCGCTGGCGCGCTGAAACAGAGGCCAATGCGTGACATCGACTCCACCCAATAAGACTCGACCGCGGTCCGGGCGAACGATGCCGCAGGTCATCTTGAAACTAGTCGACTTGCCGGCTCCATTCGGGCCGAGCAAGCCAACGATTTCCGCTTCATTGACCTCTAGGCTAACGCCGTTGACCACCTTGCGGCGGCCATACGTTTTTTCCAGGCCATTGACGGCAAGTACACTCATTGAAGTCTTCCATGACTAGTGCGAGTCGCACGGACATTGTGGCCTGCGTCATCAACGCTGGTGGTTGTTCATTCCGTCGAAATAGGCCACATCAAAAGTAAAAGTGTCTAGAGCTGATTAATTTGCAGCTGGAGCTTGGCGGTCAGCGAATGAGCCCCATGCGGGAAAAATTCGGCGTCATCGGCACGGGTGTGTTCCAAGTGTGAGGCCAGAAGACGATTAGCGCCTTGCCCAGCAAATAGCGTTCATCAACATAGTTGTGGCCTGTCCAAGCACGTGCGTCGGAGCTGGACGAGCTGTTGTCGCCCATCGGGAAATACTGTTTGTCGTCCAGTTCAAATTGCCGTACATTCCGCTCGTCAAACAAACTGGTTTGCGCCCACCATTCAGGATGGTCATAGACCGTCGACACAATCTCTTCCGTCGATCTCATATTGTCGCGAACACTCTGATCAGGCACCGCACTCGCCAGCGACTGGAAATTACCCATCGGATAGTCGCTGAACAGCCGACCTCGAATGGCGATGTAGTAGATGTCGCGATAGACCTGTGCCCGCTGGACCTGCAGCGAGACATTGGTTCCTCCAATGCCGATGGGGGCAGCATCCAAGGGATCTTTGGGGGACCACTGCGGTCGGCGCTGACTCACTCCACGGACCAACCGCGAATCAAACGTTGTCGGATGGTCGAATTCAATGAGTTTGCCGTTCACCCACAGCACAATTTGGTCGTCGAAATTGGCCATTTCCAAGCGATAACTGCCGGCACCACGCACGGGCGTTGGCCCAGACACAGACGGCTGACCGTCAAACATGGCCACCGGCTGCCCGGAGTCGATCGCCTGCAACGTAGCTCGGCCCGAATCGACGTCGATAGAACACTGAAAGTGGATGCCAAACTCGACCAAATCCAGCAAGATCGTGCCGGTCTCCGATTCCACCCGCACGTCCAGTTCGACCGCCAAATCACCGACCCAGTGCAGCCCATCATTGGCGTCGCGCTCACGGCGGATATGTAGCCCGTTGTCTTGAGCGTATTCAAACACAGTCTCATCGGCAGCAATCGCGTCGTTGGGTGTCCACCCCACTCCCGTTCCCTGGCCGCGAATAAACCCTGGAATGAACTTGGCCAGTCCGCCTGGAGCCAGATGAAACGCGGACGTAGCATCGGTCAGGATAAACGACGTGTTGTAAGCCAGAAAATCCGTCACCAGTCGTGAACTGTATGGATCCACGGGATTCAACGTGCCACCTTGCTGCACCCGCTCCCACTGCTCCGGCGAAACCACTTTGTGGTAGTACCGCAACCAAGTCGGATTGTCGGCAGCCGACAGTTTGGCCGACCATTGACTCTCCGAGTTCTCCACTTGCCAGTTGGCATCGCCGGGCAACAGCGGCTGCCACAAACTGGGCCAGCCTTGACGGATCAGCTCCGGAGCCGGGTGGCCGGTATCGGACACGATTTGCCTCATGGCGCGTATCTTGTGCGGCGGCTTGCGGGCGATCATCCAAGGTTGCTCAGCGTCGCGACGCGTATAAACGTCTCCTTCGGTGATCAGCAACGATTCCCCCGGCAGACCGATCAGCCGCTTGATGTAGTTCATGCGGGCTTCTAGCGGGAACTTGAAAACCAACACGTCCCAGCGTTTTGGTTTGGTGAACACGTAGTCAAACTTGCTGACCAAAATGCGATCGCCGGAGAAGCTGGCGTGGTTCGGGTTTTCGCGGAAGTCATAGTCATTGACTCCACGACAGTTAGAACACGTGCTGGCCAGCGTCTTGTACCCGGTAATGCTGCCCGTCGTCGAATCAAACTCGGAGCTCGCACTAGCCTGGTACGGTTGTCCACAGTGCTCGCAAACCAAGTCCTTATGAGCACCCATCAGTGTTGGGGCCATAGAACCGGTCGGAATCACAAAGGCCTCCGCCACAAATGCGCGGAAGAGAAACGCTAGAATGAAGGCCACAACGATGGATTCCAAGGTCTCGCGAGTGCTCTGAATCGGCGCCTCAGCGGACTCCGAACCTTGCTTTTCAACTTTGGCGGCAACAGCGGTCATGGTTGTGTCGGTGGTAAGTAGGAACCGGGACAAGTTCTGCCTTGGTCCATCAATCGTCGAACACTGATGGGCTTTCCATCCAACGCGTTCGTTTGGCGGCCTGTCGGGCGGATTATAGCAGGCAACGAAATCCGTCTAAATGCGAACCCGCCCAATCCCTGTAAATAGCCAGCATTGCTTGTCCGGCTGCAATCTGGAGGCTTGGTCCAGTGTGGTTGCCCCTGCAGTCGTCCAACGCACCCCTTTCGGAATGAAGTCGGTGGGTTGTAAGCGAGCGCCCAGGCGATTTGCAAGTTGTCGTCTATGGTGGCTATTCGCGCGGCAACCGCATATCTTGCAGATCTGTGTTGGAAGCGAACGAATCTTTCTCTTGAGTAGCCGCCAATGAAACCCATCGTGCAGATCTCTTTGGATGTAACCACCATTGACGAGGCGGTCGAGACAGCCGAGCTGGCCTTGCGCAGCGGAGTTGACTGGTTGGAGGCCGGCACGCCACTGATTTTGGCAGAGGGACTCCGCAGTGTTCGCGAGTTGCGGGCTCGGTTTCCGGACACGCCCATTGTGGCGGATCTGAAGACGATGGATGGCGGCTATTTGGAGGCCGAGATGATGGCGAAAGCCGGCGCGAATTACGTGGTGGTCATGGCCCGCGCTCACG
>JANQOL010000070.1 GCA_028289675.1 Pirellulaceae bacterium | reverse complement strand
GCTATCAGTTTTGCCACTCCAATGTTTTTGGTGGTAATAATTCCTCTTGGTGCTCTTTACTTCTTTATCCAGGTAAGCAAATAAGTCTATGTTTTTTTTCTATTAAGTCGGAATCAAAGGTGTTACTTGCGCCACTATGAACATATGCCATCAAATGAGCCAATCATAACATTCGATTGTAACTAGCGAAAAACGCGGGAAATCAGTAACAAATGTTTTGTCTTTGCCTCTGATTGGCTGAAAGTAAGGCACGGAATTTTAAAGGTATCATGAATTAAGACAACTGAAACCCCTAACGAAACCATTCCGATCCAGCTGAAAACTGTGAGGGAAAATAAATCAGATTCTTCTCTCAATGCCAGAGAGTATACGTCGCCACTTCTCGACAGCTTAAGAGGATCGAGTCGGTCAGCAGGTCCCAGCCGCTGGGAATTCCTGACCGAACTCAAACGGAATTTCCCCGAGCAGACGATTTTGGGCAGCGGTGACCTGTTTACCGCCCACGACTGTTTGCGGATGCTGGCCATCACGGGCGTGGATGGGGTGACTGTGGCTCGAGGCGCGATTGGCAATCCTTGGATTTTCGAGCAGGCCCAGGCGTTGGCGGACGGACACCCCCTGCCTCCGCCGCCCAGCCTGTTTCAGCAGCGCGATGTACTAAGCCGCCATTGGCAGCTGGCCGAAACGTTGTACGGTCCCAAGCGAACCGGTGCCATGATGCGCAAATTCGGCATCAAATACTCCGCGTCTCACCCCGGCGGAACGGCAGTGCGGCAAGCTTTTGTGCGGACCCGCAATCAAAACGACTGGGAGAGTGTTCTGGCGGAGTGGTACAGCGAAGATCTGCCTGGTGTCTACCCAACCGCTGAGGCCCACCAAGTGGCCGGTTCAGGCAACAACGGCTAGTCACCCGGTTCTCGGTGGAAGAACGCCGCTCAACGGGGGATATCCAGCCATAATGCCGGGACACGCGGTTCGCCAATAGCGGCATTCGACCGCGCGTTTTGCACCTCGAAACCAATAAAAAGTTGACATTCGGGCCCCGACTCGGCTAGCCTATTACTTAGGTGGAGCTGCGCCCACTTATCGTCAGTGCACCACGGGAACACTCCACGCCTTGCTCGCGACCGCAGTCGTGCTGCGAAGAACCGCGAGGGGGGCAGAAACTGGTCGGCCGAGCGGCGATGGTTCCCAGGCTGCCCATGCGTTTTGTACGGTGACTACGGACGCTGGCCGGGGCGATTGCCCCAACGACACTCTCATCTGAAATGGCTCAGCTTTTTAGGAAATTGGAGAAGCTGCAATGACTAACCGACTCTCCCGACACATGCTGTCCGCTTGTCTGATCCGATGGAGTGTGTTCTGTGTACTGGGACTGGCGGCCACCGTGGGCAAAGCCGTCGAGTACAAAGAACTGCCGCTGACAGAACTGACTCGCGAAGAGCGGAAATTGGCGTCCGATTTCGCCAAGGGCAAACTGGGAGGCTCACCCGCCAATGCGGTTGCAGCACTGAAGAAGGCCGTCGAGGTAGAAATGCGGCGGCTGACGCAGAAGAACATGGTCGCCAAGTACGCAGACATTCGAAACACAATTTATCTGAACTATCTGGCGACCTATAAGCCCGAGGCCAAGGCGGCTCGGGAGGTAGTTGTCAGCACGATCGTGAGCTACGCCTCGGGCATTTCCACGCGAGACGAATACAGCCCCCAGTCACGCATGAACTGCCTGGCCTTGCTGGCGGAACTGGACGACTTGCCGTCGGTGAGGACCAGCAATGGCTTTGCTCCGCCACGACCCTGTGCGCGAGCCAAAGACCCGTTGTTTGCCGTCGCGCGCGACCCCGATGCTCCGGTGTATCTACGGGCCGTCGCTCTGCATGGCTTGGAACGTCAGATGAGCATCTGGTGGAATACGCCGAGCTGGGATGCGAATTTCAAACGCGGAGTCGGCGGAGCGTTGGTGAGCATCATCAACAGCAAACCCAAGAGCTCCATGGATGCCCCTGCCCATGCATGGTTGGTCCGGCGAGCTTACGACTGTGTAGCGGTCACGGGGTTGGCAGCTGTTGCCGGCCAGGCTATTACCGTAACCGGTGACCCGCAGACATTGCCCAGTCTCCGCCTCAGTGCAGCGAGCTACCTGTCCAAAATCGATGCCAGCGCACTGACGGATGAACAGAAAGCGGACTACCTGTGCGCGGTAGCCCATCTGCTGCGATCTCAATTGGTCGACTGGTACGAGCACGAAGACGACATCATCCAACGCGATTCCGGGGGTGGTGCTGGAGCCTACGGCGGTGGAGGCGGTTACGGAGGCTACAGCGGAGGAGGCGGCTATGGAGGTGATGGCGAAGGCGAAGGCGGTTACGGTGATGGTGAAGGTGGCTATGGCGGCGGAGGCGGCTATGGCGGTGAAGGCGGCTACGGCAGCTATGGTGGGTCAGCCGGTTCGGGTGGTTCAGCTCGCAAGAAGGCGATCGACATCCAAGATTGGCAAACCATCTTGGCTCGCCGCCGCGTAAATCAAATTTCGCAGACCGTGCACTTGTGCCTGAACCACGAGGCGGTCGCCGAGGGTAAGCCTGTCAAGCTGACCGGCAAGCCACTGAGTCAAGGCGAGTTGGCGGTGGAGTTGAAAGACAAGGTGGATGAGTTGGTGCTGGCGTTGGATGCCTTCCAAACTGCCGTCAACGACTTGGATAGCGTCACCGACATGAACAGCTTGCTAACTCAAGCCGAGGTGCCGATCGAGGACATTATGGATCTGGTTCTGGAGATTCCCGGATTCGCAGAAAAGTATCCTGAGCTGGCCGAGGATGCCGAACTGGAAACCGTTCCGGAGACTCCTCCACCCGGCGATGCGGGCCCTGCTGGCGGTGCACCGGACGGAGAGGGAGGCCAGGGCCCCGGTAGCGAAGGCGGCGATGCTGGAGCCGCGTCAGGCGAAGGTGGCGCGCCCACGCAAAACGACGGCGGTGGTGCCGACCAGGGCGGCGCGGCTGGCGGCTAAGACCGCTGTTTGACGCGGCTGCCAATTCCGTTTCCGTTTTCGCTCAGAACGCTGGGCATCTCCAAACAAACTGGCGCAATGCACCAGTTTGTGCTTGCCAGGTGGCTGCGACCTCTAACTGCGTTCGAGTCGTTAAGAGCCTCTCTGGAGCGGGATTCAGATTGGGCCTAGGCTTTTCTCTCTTGATGCAACGCCTCCATTGGCAGCACGTTGTGTGCTCTTGCAGCGGTCACTGGACGCCACGCCTACCATGGTTCAAACACGCGGCACCACCGAGAACGGTGATGCTGTGGTAGAGCCCGGCGTAGCGTGACCAGCGGATCGCTTGCTGGGCTGTCGCAGGCTTTCTTGTCGGATCGCGAACCACCATGCCGGAAGGACATACGATTCACCGTATCGCGCGCGATCATCGCGCATGGTTCGCGGATCAGCCGGTCGGTTTGTGCTCACCGCAAGGACGCTTTGAGAAGGAAGCCCGGAAGCTGGACGGCGGTGTTCTGCAAGATGTTTCGGCCCACGGCAAGCACCTGTTTTACCATTGGACGTCACGAAAGATCGTCCACGTTCATCTGGGTTTGTACGGCCGGTTTCGTGTGCATCGAAATCCGCCGCCAGAACCGCGTGGGGCCGTGCGTCTCCGGTTGCTTGGGCGTGACAAGTCGTTTGATTTGAACGGTCCAAACTGCTGTGAGTTGATCGGTGCCAAGCAGTTTCGCTCCATCCAAGATCGCTTGGGCCAGGATCCACTCCGTGACGACGCGAATCCGAACCGCGTGTGGGAGCGTATTTGTCGAAGTCGTGCGGCCATTGGAACGCTACTGCTGAATCAGTCGGTGATCGCCGGAGTCGGCAACATCTATCGAGCCGAGATGTTGTTTCTGGCCGGAATTCATCCGGAAACGCCCGGCAACCGCCTGTCGCGAGAGCAGTTTGACGAGCTGTGGCGGTTAGCTGTAGAACTGCTGACAACAGGTGTCAAATACAACCGAATCATTGCGGTGCGCCGAGAAGCCGTAGATAAGCCGCTCAGCCGGCTGAACGCGACGGAGCGTCTGAACGTTTACAAACGGCCCCACTGCCGAACGTGCAATGGCAAAATTCAGGCTTGGACGTTGAGCAATCGGAAGATGTACGCTTGCCCCCGCTGCCAAGAATCGTAGGTAGGCATGAATTTTTCACTGATCCTGGTACTCAGTAACCTGCTCGCCACGTTCTATATGATCGGATTGATCTGGATGGTGCAGATCGTCCACTACCCGCTGTTTGCCAAAGTTGGTCCGGAACAGTTTGTCGGCTATCAAACCAGTCACCAATCTTTGACTTCATTGGTGGTGGGGCCCCCGATGTTGATCGAGTTGCTGAGCGCGGTGGGCTTGATCTGGTATCGCCCAGCGGGCATCACTGACTGGCCAGTGGTCACCTCACTCGCTTTGTTGGTCATCATCTGGCTATCGACGATGTTGATCCAGGTCCCTTGCCACGAGCAACTCACACGCGGTTTCGACGCCTCCGTGCATCGTTGGCTGGTGGTCTCGAATTGGATACGCACAGCAGGCTGGTCGCTGCGCGGTGTGCTGGCCGTCTGGATGTTGGCCAGTTTGATTCGGCACCTATCCGACGTATAGCATGCGACTACTTACCCCGGCTGCTGTGCAGACGTAAAGTTGGGTTTGCTCTATCCGCCGACGAGTAGCTTTTCCATTTGAAATCGTTTCAACGATTGCCCGCCAATTGCGACCACTTCAGGTTTCACGACCACGAATCCCATGGCGCTGAATGCGGGTTGAGCCATCAAACTGGCGTGGGTCCAAAGTCGCTTTTCTTCGTCCTGCCGCGCCTGTTGCTCGATCGATTCATAGAGACGCCGAAAGAGGCCTTGTCCTCTCGCGGACGGTCGGATGAAGGCTAAGTCGATATAGCCATCCGTGGCGAGACTCATGAAGCCAACAATGTGGTTCAAATCGACCGCCACAGCGATTTTTTGCGCGCTCAAGCGCGCGATCCAATCTTCGCCCGTGCGCGGCTCTGGCACCCACGCTTGACGCTGAGCTTCGTTGTATTGGCTGTCACCGTGTCGCACAGCATCGTACATGACTTCCGCCAGAGCCGAGTAGTCGTTCGGAGTCGCGAGTCTTAGTTGTGCTTGCTTGGTTGTGGACATAGTGGCCTCATACATCTTGCGTTTGCGCTGGACGACCGCGCGATTGAGCTGATCTACGCATTTTGAAACATTGTTTACCTTGAGTGAACCTTGTCGCCAATGTAAGTCGACGCTAGCGAGCTGGTACAATGGACAATTCGCACCGCATCATCCATGTCCTGCCATTGATGCTCCACAACGGCAACTCCCACCGATCAACGCAGGCTGGCACACGTCTGCAATACCGCAGGCGGCCAAGTTTCGCTGCGGCAGATTCAAACTCGACCGAGGATCTTAGCCGACCATGTTGTTCAGTCAAAATTGGACATGCGCCTGGTTTGGCCTGTGTTTAGGCTGCATCCTGAGCCCATCGATAACTCGGGGGCAAGATGACGACTGGGACCGTCCCGAGTTCCTGCCAGGATTAATAGCCACCTACCAATCCGAATCGCAGACCGTGGAGCGGGTCGACCCGGACCTCTTGTTTAGCTGGAATGCCCAGCCAGTGGATCCTCGGCTTCCAACGGGTCCCATTGCTGCGGTCTGGCAGGGGCAGCTTCTCATTCGGGACGATGGTCCGTTTACGTTTTGCATTCTCACCAGCGGCAGCGTCAAGCTGACCGTAGATGGACAAGTCGTGCTCGCTGGTGACAGTGCGTCGACGAGTTGGCAAACATCCCAGCCCATCGAACTGGACTTCGGTACTCACGAAATTCGAGTCGAAGCCAAATTTGTGGCTGCTCCTTCAAGGTTCGGGTTGTATTGGTCCGCGCCTGGATTTCCGGTGGAGCCCATCGCCGCGCGCTACCTCCAGCATCCGACGGAGGAATCTCCGGACACACTCTACGATGAGGGGCGCTCACTAGCTCGTGGTCTACGGTGCAGTGCGTGCCACCAGTGGCAGGGCATGGGACTGCTGGAACAACAACCATTGGTGGCGCCCGCTTTGACACACTTGCAAGACAATCTGCGTCCCAGTTGGTTGGTCACGCATTTGCGCGACACTCCACCTGAGATGGCTGCCTTGGATCGTCGTCGCATGCCCTACTTTGGGCTGGACAAGAATTCGGCGGCTGCCATCAGCGCGGCGCTGTTCGCCCACTCCAAACCGTCGGCAGATCCCAAAGACCTGGAGAAGCAGTTGCGTGCCGCCGCTGGTCAGGGCGGCAAGAAGCTGGCAGGTTCGAAGAAGGCACAAAATCGGCCGACGGCGGACGCCGAGCAAGGTGCCGTCACGTTTGCTTCGGCCGGCTGCCTCAGTTGTCATCAGTCGGAACAAATGGAGACCGGCCAAACGCTGACCCAGCAGCTATTTTCAGGTGGCGATCTATCTCGTTTGGCAGTCAAGCGCACACCAAACTTCATTCGCCGCTGGTTGGAACGGCCCGAGCAGATCAACGTCGATCATCGAATGCCCGTGTTCGACCTCAGTCTAATCGAACAAGCCGACCTCATCAGCTACCTGCAAAATCTGGGCAGTGAAGACTCTCGGAACGATACGCGGGCTTGGGGGGACGTCGGGCGGGGCGCGGGGTTGATTCAGCGACATCACTGTGGCGCTTGTCACCGACTGCCCGCAGCCTTGTCGAGCCCGCTGCCCAAAACAGCAATCCACGAGCAAAGTGATTGGCAATCCGGTTGTCTCACCATTCCCGACGCATCGCGACAACTACCGGGTTTCGGACTGAACCAACGCCAGCAGCAGGCGCTGCGGCACTACATCGCTGCTGCATCGATCGCCGGGGCACCAGCAGCGGAGGCTGGCGTATTGCCTGCGGCACAGATTCTGGCAGAACGAAACTGTTTAAGCTGTCACCGTCGCGATCTTGCCGAGGGTAATCGCAAGCTCCTGCCGGAGATTGCCAAAACCTATCCTGAGACAGCTTCTCGCTTGGCAGCTCTGGCAGCGCCCGCGCTGACAGGCGTTGGCGACAAACTGACACGAACTTCCCTCCAAGCGGCCATCACCCGTACCCAACCGCGTTTGCGCCCTTGGTTGGATGTCAGGATGCCCAAGTATCGTTTTGAGGCGGGCGAGGTCGAAGCCTTGGCCGATTACTTTATCGCTCACGATCGCATTCCAGACGATGCACCTGGCTTGCCGCCACCCGTTGAGCTGCCCAGTGACCGGGCGGCCGAGTTGGCTGGCGCACGACTGGTGACCTCCGATGGATTTGGGTGCCAAAGCTGTCACAAAATCGGCGATGCTGAGCAACCATCCGTTGACTTGAAGGCACGTGGCACCGACTTGACCAATCTAGGTCAGCGCCTGCGACCATCTTGGTTCCGGCGCTGGGTCCATGACCCAGCTCGCATTGTTCCGCGCATGGAGATGCCGGCGATTCAAACCGCAGCCCGAGGTGTTTTGAATGACGATC
>JANQOL010000057.1 GCA_028289675.1 Pirellulaceae bacterium | reverse complement strand
TCTGGATGGCGTATTCCGTTGGCGACAGCCAGGATTTCGAATCGTGGACCAGTGATCAGAGAAAAGACTACTTCCGCTGGTTGACCGTCGCCATCGAATGTGCACCCAGCGACCCAGTGCCCAGGCGGTTATTGAGCGATCTGCAGCGCGGTATCAACGATTTTCGCGGGGCCTATGCCACGATTGTACCGGTCGCCGATGCGGACTTGGATACGACCTATATCACAACCTTGCTGGAGAAGCAGTTGGGTTTAACCGAAAAGGCGCGGTCGCGAGCACAAAAACTGGAGCGGGTCTTCAAGGATCTGATTGCCGAGAATCCTCAGAACGTGGAAGCCAGAACGCGTTATGCGGCCATCTTGTTTTTGGTCGAACGAGAATCTGATGCCGTGAAAGTGCTGGAAGATGGGCTGGTGGTGGCCACTGACCCCGCTCAGACTCAAGTTCTAAGGAGCGCGCTGACCGAAGCGATGGTCATTGAAGCGGATCGGATGATCGAGCGAGACAATTCGCCATTGGGGCTAATCAAGAGCTTGGAGCGTCTCCGCCAGGCGATGGCCCTGGATCCCAAGAACCCCGCGCTGCTGGAGGCGGTGACCCGCGCCTGCCTGCGAGCGTCCGAGTCCAACGATGATGAATTGGTGGTGCTGCGTGAGGCACTGGTGCAAGGAGTTGCTCCAGATACCGCGCATTTTATTCTTGGCACCATCGCGATCAACGAAGGCAGGGTGGACGAAGGGCAAAAGCACCTGGAGATTGCCATCAAGAACAATCCGAATCTTCCCGGATTACTGAACAACCTCGCGCACGCAATCAGCAACGGCGACGAACCGGACTTGGAACGAGCTCTCAGGTTGGCTGATGCGGCGATTCGTGAGCTGCCCGATCATCCCTATTTGCGTGAGACTCGCGGGCAAATCTACTTCAAAATGGGCCGGCTTACGGAAGCCATTGCGGATTTGGAACGCGCCCTGGCAGCTCCCGAGTTGCGTCCCAAGATCCGCGAAAGCCTGGCGGTGGCTTATGAGGAAATCGGGCAACCGGAATTTGCTAAACGTCAACGAGAATTGCTGAAACGTGGTAAGTAGCTCCGAGAATTCTGCCCTTCCCCGAAGCACGCTGTGGTACGGTCTGCCCGCGGGCGTTACCGCAGTGCTGGCCTGCGCTTTGGCAGCCTATGGACACTGGGTTCAACCCAGTCGTCTGCGGCAGCAGTATACGGAGATGGCCATCCAGTTGCGGGAAGAGTATGCCCAGCCAGTTCGCCGGAGTGAACAGCAACGAATTGAGTTAGGCAGTGCGATCGATCTGTGTTACCAACGACTCTCCGCCTGGCAGCGCCAGCAGGATGAAACTTGGTCGCAGGCGCAGTTTTACGCGGAACACAGTGCATGGCTGCAAAGCCGACTGCGGGCTTTCGCGGGGGACGAAGAACTGGGTGAACAGCTGACAACTCAGCTGGCCACGTTCAGAAACACGAGCGCCGAGCTGTTTCAGGAATTGGCGGAAGAGGACTCCGAGCACTTTCGCGATGCCAACGTCTGGGTCGCCCAGCGGCTCCTGGATGGTCAGGACATGGCGGTGGACTCCCAGCAAGTGGTCGCCCGGCTACAAACCTGTCTTGAGCGACGTTCTGACGACGATGAAGTTCGCTTGTCGCTGGTGCAGTTGCTGATCGAGCGTGCTTGGCAGCAGGATGAAGCGGACTTGCACATGACGCCGAAGCTAGATTTGCTGCGTCAGGCGACGGATATCGCAGCGCAAGGCCAGGAAACCGATCTCGATCTATTGTCTTGGCGCGCGGCCGCGCTCGTGCACGTAGATATTCCGCAGGCTCGGCGGCTGAT
>JANQOL010000037.1 GCA_028289675.1 Pirellulaceae bacterium | reverse complement strand
CATGTCCAGCAAATCGCCTTCGTCATGATCTCCGACTACAGCTAGCTCACCAGCGGCGCTCAAGAAAATCTTGTCCTGCAAGATTTCTTGCAGCACGATTTCCATCTTGTTCTGCGAAACACCTTCGACCAGGGGACGGCTGCCCCGATTCAACTGTACCAATCGCTTCTGAATCAGCGTTGACAGTTTGAACCGACCTCCCACCTTGTTCACAATCTCTTCTTCTTTGAGTTCCTCAAGCATGTTTTGCTCCCTCGGCGTTCTGTTTTAACCAGCGACATATTTCTTCAACGGCCAAATCGACTTGGCGGTTGATAATTTCAAATTGGTAGCAGCTGAGCGCTGTTAGTTCGACTTCTGCAACCTCGAGGCGTCTTTGAATCGACGCTTCATCGTCGGTCCCGCGTCGACGCAGCCTCTTTTCCAGTTCCTCGCGGGTGCCGGGATGCACAAAGAAACTGAGTGCATCTCTCCTTTGCTCCATGACACTGAGTGCTCCCTGGACGTCAATTTCCAGGATCATCCATTTTCCCGCCCGCAAACCTTCATCAACTTGAGCGACCGGCGTGCCGTACCAGTGGCGCCCGAATACTTCTTTGCATTCCAAAAACTCGCCACGTCCCCGCATGGCCGCGAATTCTTCGGAGGAGACAAAGTGGTATTCTCGACCATCTATTTCGCCGGTCCGTGCTGCTCGGGTCGTCGCGGACACGCTCAGTTCCAACGGCAGGGGACAAGTGGCGATCAGCTCGCGAACCACCGTGCTCTTTCCGGCCCCCGAGGGACCAGAAAGAATAATCAGTCGACCTGGATCCTGCACCGGTTCACTCCACGTTTTGAACAAGTTCACGCATTTGCTCAATCACTGCCTTCATGTCTACCGCTCGTTGGGCAATCTCGGCGTCATTGGCTTTGGCACCGATGGTATTGGTTTCTCGGAAGATCTCCTGAATCAAGAAATCCAGCTTGCGTCCTTGGCTTTCGTCTGCGTCTAACAACTGCTGGAACTGGCTGAAGTGGCTGCGCAATCGAACGAGCTCTTCGCGAATATCCGCTTTGTCCGCCATGACCAACACTTCACGTGCCAGGTCAGCTTCATGCAATTGGACGCCAACGTCTGCCAACCCCGACGACAGTCGCGCGTTGAGGCGGAAGCGATAATCTTCAACGACCTGAGGAGCTCGATCCTTGATAGTGTCCGCGCCCTCGCGCAAACGTTGCAACTGGGACGCCAGTTCCAGGGCCATGGATTCGCCTTCGACGCGCCGCATGTGATTCAGGTTCGCCAGTGCCTGATCGACCGTTTCCAAAATCTGAGCCTGTAGCGCTTCATCCAGCTTCCCAGCACCATCTACCTTGGGGTCGGCCACCACGCCCGGCAGGGTTAGCAACTCGCCCAAGCGGACATCGGCGGGAATACTCAGTTGCTGAGAAATCTGTCGACACTGTTCCCAATAGCTTTCAACCACGGCAGGGCGCAAGTTGAAGTTGCTATCCAGTGCCGATCCGGTGACCTGCACGCCTAGCTGCAACGAACCACGACGCAGCTGTCGACGCACCAGACTATCTATCTTCGGTTCCAGTCCACCGAGCCCATCGCTAGTGCGGGTGTGGATCTTGAGATGACGGTTGTTGACAGCGCGCACTTCGACCGCAACCTCAGTCGAACCATGCTGCGTTCGACCTTGCCCCTGTCCCGTCATGCTTAACAGCACCAACCAACCTCGCCGTCAAAGATTCGATGTATGCCCGCTGGAGATCCAAGCCAATCAGCGAGCAGTTGCTAGTGCGGGTTGCACCGGCGATCAGTTTGACCCGGAATTGAAATTTTCACGTAGGATTCAGGAACCACTACTCCAAGCACCAAAAATACCCTAGCTGCCATCTTGGGGGCCGTCGCCCTCACTAGGCAAACTGTTGATCTCAGCTTGAACATCCGTGTCCGAATTGGTGCCGGCATCCCCGCCGGTTGGTTCAGAGCCTCCCGCACCATCGTCAACCACTGCCGCATCCGCGTTCTGACCGTCTTCCGATGGTTCGCTGCCGTCCGCTGCTGCGGGTGCATCGGTTCCCGAACCGCTGGGCAGCGAGATTGCAGGAAAATCCATGCCCGTGGTGCTCGATCCCAACCCCGCGCCGCCAGACCCGATGCCGTTACCATCCGGATCCGTCGTGATTCCCGAGCTGTCACCTTCGCTGCCCGCCGTACCGCCGATGTCAGAGGAAACACTAGTATTGGATCCACCCGACAGAGAGGGTAGGGCACGCGACTTCAGGAAGAAGACGGCGGACGCACATAGCACGATCCAGACCGCGGCCACAGCAACAGTAATGCGAGTGAATAAGTCGCCAGCCTTGGTGCCGAACGCGCTCTGGCCTCCGGGTCCTCCCAAAGCTCCGGTCAAGCCACCGCCGCGCCCCCGCTGGACTAGAACCAACAGGATCAAGAACAGCGACGAGACAAAAATGGCGATCCCGAAGAAGTATTGCGGCAAGGCCCCGATCAACATGGCCAGATTCCTTCAACGAACTGAGTAAAAGATGGTTTGGTGATGGATGGTGACCGACACGTTACGCGGCAGCAGCGACGATGGCCGCAAAACTGTCCGCCTTGAGAGAAGCGCCTCCGACGAGCGCTCCATCGATATTGGGTTGACTCAGCAACTCCTGAGCGTTGTCCGGCTTAACACTGCCGCCGTATTGAATCCGAATCGACTGGGCGGTGGCTTCGCCGAACAGCTCCGTCAACAGCTGCCGGATCTGTGCGTGCACCTCTTCAGCTTGTTCTGGCGTAGCGGTGCGTCCTGTGCCGATCGCCCACACGGGTTCGTAGGCGACGACCAGCGTCGCGGCGCGTGCAGCATCCAGCCCAGATAGCGAACCGCGGATCTGTGAGGCCACCACGTCAGCGGTCGCACCAGATTCGCGCTGCTCCAGGGTTTCTCCGACGCACACGATGGGCACCAGATCATTCGCGTAAGCGGCGGCAATCTTCTCGCTGACCGATGCATCCGTTTCGCCAAACAGCTGCCGTCTTTCGCTGTGTCCCAAAATGACGTAACGGCAGCCCAGATCGTTCAGCATCCCGCCGCTGATTTCACCAGTAAACGCGCCGTCGTCGGTGGAGTGCATGTCTTGCGCACCCAAGCTGACGTGGCTACCGCGCAGCGCTGCCCCCACATCATGCAGGTAGACGGCGGGCGGACATACGGCCACTTCCACCGACTCGGAAGGAACGAGGACGTCGAGCATCGCATGCACCAAAGCAGCGCTCGAATCCCGCCGCATGTTCATCTTCCAGTTTCCGGCAATCAAGTACTTTCTCAACAGTTTGGTTCCGCTAAGTTCGAGAGAGTTGGGAGTCAGGTAGCTTTTTGTTGAGCAGCTCGGCCACACCGCGTAGCTGGCCCATCAATTCGTCATATTGTGCGGGCAAAAGAGCTTGCGGGCCATCGCTCTTTGCCACCTCGGGACAGTCATGCACCTCGACGTGCACGCCGTCCGCTCCGGCCGCCAGTCCTGCACGTGCGCACGCCGGAATCAACTCCGGGCGGCCTGTCGCGTGGCTTGGATCAACAATGATGGGCAGATGGCTCAGCTGCTGCACTAGCGCCACGGACGCCACGTCGAACAGATTTCTGGTCGCATTGTCGAACCCTTTTACACCCCGCTCGCACAGAATCACCCGCGGATTGCCTTGGCTCAACACGTACTCGGCGCTCATCAGCAAATCGTTGACCGTGGCCGACATGCCGCGTTTCAGTAGCACCGGACGCTGTGACTTGCCAACCTCGGTCAAGAGCACAAAATTCTGCATATTGCGGGCGCCGATCTGCAGCATGTCCGCATACTCGGCCACCATAGCCACGTTACGCGGATCGGTGACTTCCGTCACGACCGGCATGGCATGTTTTTTGCCTACTTGTTGCAAGATCTTGAGCCCGTCCTCACCCAAGCCTTGGAACGCGTAGGGGCTTGTCCGGGGCTTGAACGCACCGCCACGAAAAATGTTCGCCCCGCTAGCACGAACCGCTTCCGCGATCCGGTCCATGCGGTCAGGCTCTTCGACAGAACAGGGACCTGCGATCATTGCCAAGTGCCCATCACCCACCGCGACTCCGCTAACGTCCACCAGGCTATCTTGGGGATGGGCTTCGCGGCTCGCCAACTTGTAGGGTGGCAACACGGGAAGCACGTCCGCAACACCGGCAATGGCTTTTAGCGGAGCATGCCGTAGTCGTTCTTCATCGCCGATGATGCCAACGATCGTCCGGTGGGTACCCTGGCTGAGATGCGCAGCAAATCCGAGGGCTTCCACGTGTTCAATCACGTGGTCGATTTGCTCTTGCGTGGCGCCGCTGCGAAGAATGAGGATCAAGGTCGAAATCCGGCCGGATTTATGGATGGGTAACGTGGATTGGCAGCGACCTAAGTGTAAATACTTGAGGCACTTGTGATTTCTGACCACTGCGTTTGCGAACCCGCATTTTACCGGCCTTAGCCAAACGCGTCGAGGCGTTTTAGACGCCCGTCTAGGGACACTCATTCCCGATACGCTTCTGGGGACACACACCTCATAACAGCTGACAAGAGCGGGGACGCACAGCTTGTTGCGGCCGAAACCACTCTTTGAATAAGAACAAACACCCCGTTATTACTACCAGTGGGGCCGGGCTAGGGGACGCACCATTTCTCTTGTCGCGTGAGCAATTACGGGGACACACACCTCAACACTTCCCCCCCTCCTTTGGAACCACGACTTCAAAGCCCCAACGGAGAAAGAGAAACACGTGTGTCCCCGTTCGAATGTCAGTCGAGAATGCCCGGACCAGACATGTGTGTCCCCGCAGAGCGGTGGCGGTCAAGTGTGAGAGCTGGATGTTGGGGACACTCACGTTCAACCCCGATCGAACCCATCCTGGGGCCACGTCCCATCGGGCGGGTGGGCGAACGAGCAGGGGGTGGGGGCGAGCGAGCGGGGACACACAACCCCGTAGCAGCGCAGCCCCCCATTAGGATTAATAGAATCCGATATGCTGTGTCCCCGTTCAGACGTACCAGTTCAAACGCGGCAACTGGTAAGCGGGCAACACTTGCGTGTCCCCTTAATACTCGCGACGAGCTCTCCAACATGTGTGTCCCCATTGGAGTGGAGAAATGGAGAACATGTGTGTCCCCGTTTGAAGCTGTGATCGCATTGGCGGCGCGGAAATGGCGCACAGAAGAGAGGGATCTCGTGAGGTTCTAATCAGTCAGGTTATGCGGAGGACCCAGTGGTCCCAAATGACCTATTTTCCCAGTTTTCGTTGACAGCAGAATTCGGTCGCAACTATATTGCTAGTTGCGGTTGGAACCCGGTGAGGCTCCGGTTGCGCGTGAAAATCGAGCCCTTCCCACCAACCAAACTCTTCTCTCCCCGACAAACTATTCGCACGGTCGAACGCCTATTCTGCTCGACTGACGCTCCCACTGAGGGTATGACGCATGAATCTGCTAGGAAAAGTGTTTACCGGACTGGTGCTCTTGCTGAGCGTCATATTCTTCGCGCTTTCAGTTGCCGTGAATGCCTCCCACATCAATCAGAAAGAGCAGGCCGATAAGTTCCAAAAGGACGCCAGCGATGCTCAGCGGCGAAACACCGAGTTGAACACGCTGCTCGAAAACTACAAGACCGAGTTGGCAATCGAGCAGGCAGCTCGCCGCTCAGCTCTCGCTTCGCTGCAAACCCAGCTGGAAGACAGCCAAAGTGAACTGCAAACTCAAGAAGCCACACTGGCCGATGTACGCTCCCAGCTGACTCAACTTGTACAAACCGAAAAGGCAACGCAGCTAGAACTCAAGGCCAAAACAGCAGACAACGATTTGTTGCGACAGCAGATCAAGCAGGCCAGGCAAGATCGAGATCAGTTGTTCCAGCGTCTGGTCGATGCAAAAGACTCCATCAGTCGCCTGCAAGGTACTTACGATTCGCTGTCCGCCCGGGCACGGCAACTGGCCGCCGATCATACGGCCGCGCGTGAGAAACTAGAGATCCTTGGCATCAGCGAAGACACATTGCTGCAAGCTCCTCCCGCCGTCAATGGCCAAGTCTTAGCCGTCGAGACTAACGGACTCGTTGAAGTTTCACTGGGCCGCGACGACGGATTGCGCGAGGGCTTTACATTAGAAGTCCATCGCAATGGTGAGTACATGGGACGCCTCAAGGTCCGAACCGTCCGCGACGACAAGGCGATCGCTGAAATCTTGGTCGCCTACCAAAAAGGAAACATCCGCGCCGGCGATCGAGTCGATTCAAAGTTGCTCTAGCGACCCCGTACGAATTCGCAACTGGAACAGTCAGCCGCTCTAGCAGCCCGCAGGAACACAAAACATGAGCACTGGAAATCAGCCCAAGCAACCTTACTCGGTCTATACAGTGATGCTGATCGCATCAACGCTGTTCATGCTGGTCGCCTGCATCTTAATGGGCATCGAATGGGCACGATTTAGCTAAGTAGCGCCAAGTCGCCAATCCGCGGTTCGTAGCCCAAGAAACTCTACACGCCAACGATTGTCGACGCACAAATAAACAACTTCACCTGATCTGCAGCCGGCCATCATGCCGGCTGTTGTCGTTTTGACGCCCCAATAAGTTTCTGCCGAGTCCGAGAATTCTGGGCACCCGAGGCGTCAACACCCGAACAGGCGCCGTCCGCAACACTAAAGCTCTTGCCATCAGCCGCCAGACTCCTGTGGCAACGTTGGTTGGGTTTCACAGCCGCGCCCACCACCTCGGGTGCGGCTAGTCGTGTATCATGAGGACCAAAGTAGTTGCACGGATCACCCGTCGAACTGGAATGACTACCGTCTAGTGCAGTCGCACGGACATCGGGCCTGCATCATCAACGCTGGTGGTTGCTCATTCCGTCGAACACGGGCCACATCAAAAGTAAAAGTGCTCTGATTTCTTTCGTTCGGAGGTGATGATGCGCTGGCTCCTATTGGCTCTCGCTTTGACCGCGGTGGTGGGCACTTCGTTTGG
>JANQOL010000016.1 GCA_028289675.1 Pirellulaceae bacterium | reverse complement strand
TTCGGTAGAGGTCCAGGCAACGGCGGTAGATTTCCGGAACTTCCTCCGGCACTGGGCGCGGCCGCAGGCAACACGGGCAAACCGTCGTAGAGCTGCTGCTGAGGTAGATAGTATGCAGTTTGAACTCGGCCCACGCGCCCGTCAGTAGTCCCAGCCACCGGACTGGCCGTCCAACCGGAATCATCGCGGCGCGCACTAGACTGACCCAGCACGACCGTGGTCATTCCGCTCCAAACCACCGTCAACGCCAACAGCGACCCAAACATGGAGGACTTCATGGGAGATTCCTTCGAGAATTGTGCGAGCCGAACAGCGCAGCAGCGCATGCAGCAACCGAATCACACGCACACTAGGAAATGGTGGCCTCAGCTGTCCAGATCGAGTTTCAGGGCAATGCCTGAGCGACCGCCGAAAGATAGCTATGGAGACTGCGGTGGCCTCTGGACGATGAATCCAAGTGGCTGATCTACCGCATGCCGGACCACCACGCTAGACATTGCTGGCAATGTCTAGCGGTCAGCTTGAAGAATCTTGCCGGGTCCCGACGAGAACTGACTTTTCGCCCTGCTTCGCAGTCTAATTGGCGCTGGCGTGCCGCTGTGCAGTCTAACTGGCGCTCGCGTACCGCTGTGCAACTGCATCCCAATCGACGACGTTCCAGAAAGCGGCGATGTAGTCGGGACGACGGTTTTGGTACTTCAGGTAGTAGGCGTGCTCCCACACGTCCAAGCCTAGAATGGGAGTGCCGGCGATACCGGCCACATCTTGGCCCATCAGCGGGCTATCTTGGTTGGCCGTGGAACCCACGTGCAAGCCGCCTTGGCTGACATACAGCCAGGCCCAACCACTGCCAAACCGCGTGGCTCCAGCGGCGGCAAACTTCTCTTTGAACGCGTCCAGGGAACCGAAGGCCGAATCGATGGCGGACGCCAGCTCGCCGCTCGGAGCGCCTCCCTTTCCAGGTCCCAGTACCGTCCAAAACAAAGAGTGATTGGAATGTCCGCCGCCATTGTTTCTGACCGCACCACGTTGGTCGTCGGGCACTGCTGACAAATCGGAGATCAGTTCCTCGATCGATTTGGACTCCAGCGGCGTACCCTCAATCGCTGCGTTGACCTTGGTGATGTATGCCTGATGATGCTTGGTATGGTGGATTTCCATCGTTTGAGCATCGAAGTGTGGCTCGAGAGCGTCGTATGCGTAGGGAAGAGCGGGAAGCTGATAGGCCATGACAAATACCCCCTAAGAGCAAAAATAGATCCAAGTCGCCCGCAGGCGAAAGATGTTCCACTGGGAGCCTTGCACGATAGGCGTTCGTCCCAAGACTGGCAACCGGGCATGCTCGGGAGAAAGTAACCTGTGAATCGACACTCTCCAATTTCAGAGACGTCAAGTCCAGGGCTCTTCAGGACACGCGCTGCAGCACAGTTTGCAACAATGGCAGCGCGCAAATCAGCCGCCACTCCATAGCGTGCGGTTCGCCCCACGTTTTGCATTGGCTGCGTGCTAATCGCACTGCGCTAATGCAATGTCCGGGCTAACGGGGCTCAATGATCCGCTGGGCTAGATCTTGATCGATTTCTTGTGCCACCAGATAAGCTTGGAAACTCTGTAGCAGCTGATGTGCCTGTCCTGTCAACGATGCCGATCTTCGATCACGGGCCCGGACCGGACTTACCGACACGGAGAACTTGGTGCGGCTTTGATAGGTCGCTTGCCGACCGCCCGATCGGATCTGCACACTCTGGATACCAACCTCCATCAGCATGATGGCTGGACGCTCTCCATTGCGACGGATGGCGGCACTCTTCTGTCCATCGATCCGCATGACGACTTTCGATTCTTCAATGGTGACCAGTTCGGCGCTGTGGTCGTTGATAAAGCCCTTCAACTTTTGGACAGCGACCTCCTTGGGGACCGCAGCCAGGTAGTCGATTTGCACCAAGGAATCTCCGGCCCCACGCAGCCAACTCATCCAGCCTCCGGGCTTCGCATCTGGCTTACAGGGAGTGGACCGCTCCTGGTCGGTTTGACACTGGCCGGCGCCAAGTTGGACCACCCGATTCCGCCCATTCTCCTTGGCCATCAGCAGAGCCCGGTCGGCGCGAGCCAACAACGTGTCGGAATCATCCCCAGGTTGAATCTCCGTAACGCCAAAACCGGCTGTCATCGTTTTTCCAGACAAGGCAGGCACGGGCGTTCTTTCCACCGCACGGCGCATGTCTTCCGCTCGAGCCGTGGCGGCCGGATTGTCACAGCCCTCCGTCAGCACCACAAATTCTTCGCCGCCAAAGCGAGCGACCAGGTCACCGTCCCGCGCCACATCTTCCAACAGGCTGGCAAAGATCACCAACGCATCGTCACCGGCTTGGTGGCCAAAGCGGTCATTGATGCGCTTGAAATAGTCGATGTCGCAGATGATCAGGCTGCCTCGCCTGCCATCGTGAAGATGCTGTTCCAAAAACCTAGGCAGCTGACGATCCAGCTCCGCCCTGTTGGCCACTTTGGTCAATGGATCTCGAGCGGCAATTTCGTGCAGAGACCGCACGCGTTGTTCCAGATTGGTTTGAGCGGAAGTATCGCAAATGGTCAGGATGGCACCGGAGAATTCTTGCTTCCCCGAGTAGACCGGCACGGCGGTGAATTGGACGGGGACCGCCGACCCATCTGTCGGTTGCAGTAGCAACTGAGTGTCGACCGGTACACGCTGTTGCCACAACTCGGCCAGGGGACAGCTTTCCAGAGGTTGGCCATCGGCGGTCAGCAACCCCATCGACTTGGAGTTCCAACGCGAGTGTCGCGTGGACGAAGCCAAGCGTCCCGTCAGGCCCTCCGCAGCTCGATTCCAGACCAAGACTTTTCCTTCCAGGTCCAAATAGACGGTGGCTTGTTTCAGCGTTTCCAAGAGACGTTCGTGATACATCACGTCCAAACGCGCCGGTGCGGCACTTTGGCCTGGCGGCTCGCCAAACCCCGGTGTTTCGTCACCGCGCAACTGTCCCAGCCAGCGGCCAGCGATCGCCGACTCGACGTCCGGCCTGGGCTCAGCCACGAGCTCAGCGAACTCCTGAACCAGCCGACTATCAAATTGGGTCCCCGAATTTGTGCACAACTCTTCCATGGCTCGCTCGCGACTAAGCGCGCGGCGAAACACCTGCTCAGTCGTCATCGAGTCGTACGCATCGACGATCGCCAACATGTTGGCCAGTTCAAATACGGGCTGTTCGCTGTCGGGCAACTGGTCGGGCTGGACATTGCAGAAGTGGTGCGCCCAGTGCACGATTTGAATCAGTGTCTCGCTGGCGCCGGCTCCGCGGAGCATCTCCTGGCCAACTCCGACCTGCAGCTCCATCATCAACGATTCCTGACCATCCAGCTGAACAGGTTTCTGCAGCACTCGGTCCGGCACGCCGATCTTGCCCACGTCGTGGAGGAGGGCCGCAATTTCCAACAAATCGCGACCAGACGCGTCCAGCTTCCTCCAATACGCCCATTTCGAACATCCCAGCGCCACGCGTAGGGAGTGTTCCGCCGTTGGCGGGTGCTTGGCACGTACGGCGTAGAACATGCCAGTAAAGGCGCCCAATCGCGACATGGCCAATCGGTCATTGATCGACGGCTGATGTACTGGTTTGGCCGCAGCGACGACGGGCGCAGGACTGCCGGTGGGCACAGTCGTGGAGGCCAGCTGCGTTGCGGGATACATCGATATTGGACCGATAGGCGTGAGGTTTTGCGTAATGCAAGGGGCGAGCCCGCCGGCACGCCAGTTCTTCCCCGCGAAAAGGGGCGACTTGGAAATCTAGGCTGATTTTCGTAGCTGGTCAAAGACGGAAATTGCGGTTTCTGCCCGCCATCGATCGACCACCCGCCGAGAGCCTTCCAATCCTCACAAGCATTACGACCCGTCCACAAACCCCTTGACATTTACCACCCGTTTTTGGGATCGTCTCGGGCTGGGGTCCTAAAGCATCTTTCCTGTTGGTAGTGCCTGTTTTTGACGAAATGGGCAACCAACATCGTTGATGACACATATCGTGTGTCCGCGCGACCCGCACAAGCACTATCGTTCGTTCCTCACATAAGGCGTCAAGCATGCCGATTTCGCGGGATCCACGGATGGACCGCCGACGTCGTGTTCTGCGCGACACTGGTGAGCAATCCGCCACCGGAACGAACAGGAAGTCTCGCCGAAAGCGATCGGACGAGGTTTCCGACGAAGCGAACCTTTCCAAGCGTGGCGCGGGCTACAGCCAGGACGTGCGCCGGGCCTGCGGAATTCGCCTCGTGCAGATGATCCCCGTCCGACGCCGCAGCTATGCCGCCGCTATCCTGGTCAGCGCTGTGGTGCCCGCGGTACTGCTGACGGCACATTACATGATCTATGTCAGTGGCAGTCTACCTTGGTACGGACACCCTTTAGCCGTCTCGCTGGATGCCAGCCACTACCGTAGCATCGCGTCGTGGTTCGCCAGCCACCTATGGCTAATGTGCCTAGTTGCTACCGTGCTCACCTATCAGCTGCGCCGTCACAAGCTGGACGACTACGAGGGTGAATACCGCCTTTGGTTTTGGCTGGTGCTGACGTGCCTGATCGCCAGTATCGATGCTACGACACACATTTCGGACCTGTTCGGTCTAGCTCTGGACTCATGGAGCCAAATCAATTTGGGCTGGAGCGGTCCAGCGGTCGTCAAGACCACCTTGATCGCGCTGATTGGCATGCTTGGTTTGCGGCTGTGCTCGGAACTGAAGGCCGTGCCCACCAGTCTCGTATTTTGGCTGATGGGCCTGGTAGCCTGGGCTGGCAGCGCCGCGCTTGGGCAGGAACTGCTCAAGATTGAACTGACTCAACAGTTCCGAATCTGGTTGAAGGTTGCACTGTGGCTCGGCGGCCTGACCTGCGTTTGGCTGGCCGCACTGTCGTACTTGCGAAGCGTCTATTTGGAAGCTCAACGCAGGTTCTTGCTTCGCGGCCGACTAGCAGCTTCTTCTGGGATGCCGTTAGGTCAGCGACTGCGCGAGTCGATGCCCGCCATGCCCAAGTGGCGTGGTGGAGATGGTGACTCGGATGCGTCTTCGGCTGGCCGCTGGAGAGATCGATTCGGATGGGGTGGGAACCAGGATTCCGATTCCGAAGCTTCGACGTCGCGTCAAGATCGCAAGGAGCAGCGGCGACAGCAACGCGAACAAGCTCGGGCCCGCAAGGCAGCGGAGCGAGACGACGATCGCGCTCTAGCAGACGATGAGACTGAAGCCGCTGACGCCCAGGATCGGCGCGGTCTCGGCAGGCTCCTAGGCGGCCGCCGCCGTTCGACGGCTGCAGCTGAGCAGGACGAGAATGCGAGCGACGGTCGCCCATCACGCTGGTCTGGGTGGCTGCGCAAGCCAAAAGACAGCGATGAACCGGATGAATACAAGAAGGTGTCGGCCGATCGCCGCCGGTCGTCCGCTGACGACGATGAAGACGACGAGGCCACAGGCAAACGCTGGCTACCCAAGCTGGGTCGGCCGCGCATGCCGGCCATCCCGAAGCCAAATGTGAAGGGAATGTTCTCGCGTTTCAAATTTCCAGGGCTACGCCTGCCGCCGCCTGGAGGAGATGAGGCCGAGGAGGCGACGGGGCTGCGCCCGGTGTCCGGACAACAAGAACTGCCGGGCACTGATGGCAGCCAGGATAGCACATCTAGCCGGCGTCCGATGAGCAAGGCTGAG
>JANQOL010000014.1 GCA_028289675.1 Pirellulaceae bacterium | reverse complement strand
GACTTATCCCATTGATGGCCCGCATCATGGCTGTGGCCGACGCCTTCGACGCCATGACCAGTTCGCGTCCGTACCGCAACGCCATGCCAATTGCAAAAGCGCACGGCATCATCCAATCCGGCAGCCAAGAGCAGTGGGATGGAGAAATCGTCGCTTGCTTTAACCAGTGGCTCAAAGACCAACAACTGGTGCCGTCACCAACGGTAAACGGTCAAAGCATTATCCCTCAAGGCTCACCTTTGGAATACATGACGCAGGCCGTAACAACTCTAATCCAGTGATACTCCGTCGCTTGCGTGCCTGGCTCACGACGCTGCGTACCGGTTGCACGTCCGCGCAGCGGGCCACAGCCGCCGAGCTGTTACGGGTTCGTTCACTGACTTTTTCGACGAAACCGCTACCAAAGCAACTGGATTTTCGAGTTGCCTGGTCAACGTTCTAAAGCATCCAATGACGACCGGGCGTTAACGTTTGTCGTTGGCGACTATTTGTCCAACGATGAGCCACACGCCGACGAAGAACGCACCCAACATTGCGTGGAACCACTCCAATGACATACGAGACCTAAATTGCGCTGAGAGAGATCCGAACGCGTCGTCCTTGCGCAATACCAGTGAATTCTGGATCCTGAATTCACAACCGGGCCGAAGGAAGAAAGTGGTGGTGAGAACCTTCCTTCGTACTCAGTTCCATCATCGGCATCGGCGACGCCAGTTTCTTACAGAAAAAATGCGACCTGGTATGGTTTACCTGACCGGCAGATTTTGCCACCAGCGCGACGTGTTGAGTGCTGGCTCCGTCTTGTCGCCAAAACGGTGAGTGTTCTCGCGTTGGGCGTCCGCACTCGTAGACTGCTCTAGTCTTTTAGCTGGAACAACCGCCGCAGGGCGTCGATTAGACTCGCGTGGTGATTGCTGTCGGCATTTTCGCGCAGCGATTTCATCGGCGGATGGAGCAGCTTATTGACCAGCCGATCAAACGAGACTTCGATGTCTTTCTCCAATTCAGGATCGATGTCCCGAGCGCTCAGTTTCGACTGCAGACGTTTCAATTCCTGCTGCTTAACTTGATCAGCCTGTTGCCGCAGTTGCTTGATGGTGGTACCGCTGCCTCGGTGAATCAACTCCGCCAGGAATTTGTCGGTTTCCTGTTGCACAATGTATTGCGCCTTCGGCCATTGCTCTTGGCGGGCTTGCCTGTTGCGGTCGCACACTTGTTGCAGATCGTCCAAGGTGAACAAATACACGTCGGGGAGCTGGGCTACCTCCGATTCGAAGTCTCGGGGCACGGCCAAATCCAAAATCAGCACGGCTTGTGAACCCCGCTTTCCGCGCGCGGATTTCAGGGAGGCGGCCTGGACGATGTGCTGATCGGCGCCCGTGGTAGACACGATCAAATCCGCCACGGTGACCTCGTCCAACAACTGATCCCAGTCCGCTGTTCGGGCTCCGTACACCGCTGCTAACTCGGTGGCTCGTTGAGCGTTGCGGTTGACGACGGTGATCGTCTGGGCTCCCGAATCGACCAAGTAGCGAAGGGTTTCCGCACCCATTTCTCCAGCGCCAATCAACAAAATCCGCTTGTCATCAAAACGTTCGAAGAATTCGGTCGCGATTTCGCTGACGGCGACGCTGGGAATACTGATCCTGCGCTTGTGGATGTCCGTTTCGTTGGCAACCCGCTTGGCAACCGTCGCCGCTTTTTGAAAGAATTGATGCATCAGCGCGGACGCTGAGCGTCCGTTGCAGGCTAGTTCGTACGCCGACTTGACCTGCGATAGTATCTGAGCTTCACCAATAACCATGCTGTCCAGACTGGATGCCACTGTAAACAGATGCTGTATCGACTCGCGTCCCGCGAGACTGGTCAGCAGAGAACTGACGTCGCCATAGGGAAAACCATGGAAGTCCGCCAAGAATCTACCCAAGTCTTCCGAGGCGGGTAAGCGAATCGCTTCGTTGGCGGCGCAATACAGTTCCACTCGATTGCACGTACTGAGCAGCACGGATTCCGCTTCAGGAAAGCGATCTTTGAAGCGCTGATTGGCTTCCAGCACCTGTTCGTTGGAGAAAGCCAACAACTCACGAATTTCCACTGGAGTCTTGTGATGACTCCAGCCAACCATAGCCCAATGCATCACGCGGTAACCTCCCGCAAAATCGATGCACCATTGAGCCCAGGACGATTCGATACGCGGTCCGGTTGCCCATGGGAAGAAACGAGTACGATGCCCATCACGAGCATCAGAATGACAAAATTTGCGATGGCTAGATAAGCGCTGCGACGACCACCCAGCGAACCTCTAGAGACGATTTCCAGCACCGATGCAGTTAAGGCAGACGCGAACAGCCCGCAGGTAATCAGGATGTCGCCGCTGAACCACGAGACGTAGCCTTCACGACCCAGGTTGAGAACAATGCCGGACAGCAGCCCCACCGCCAACGCTACCGCGCTGGAAAACAGGCTCAGCCGATTCATCGATTGCAGAAATTCTAGCGTCGACAATTTGAAGTGCTCGCTGGATCGACGCTTATTCTTTAGACGATAAGACTGCACCAAGTACATGATACCGAACGCCATACCTAAACAGATAAACATGGTGCCTACCAGCCAGCTCACGCCATGAATGACGCGCCAAACGTTGATGGTCGTTTCGACGGGAAACGGTTCAGAGTCCCGGAGTAACTGACCAACTCCTATCAGCACCAAAATCAGCGGAATGACAAACAGGCCCGTCGAGCGATTGGGGTCGCGGAGAGTCAAGATCAGGCAAGCCAGCGCTAAGCCCCAAGCCCCGACCACAGTCCATTGGAACCAGTTGGCCAACAGCTGCGGTCGTCCAACTTGGGCGTCTTCCAGCGAAAACTGGTTGACCAAGAAGATGCTGTGAGCGATGAGGCCAGCGACCAGCATGCCAATCAGAATCAGATTACGACCTGGAATCTTGATCAGCGATCGTGATGCCTCGACTACTAGCACCACGAGATAGCTGAACAGAAAGCAAGTTACAGATACTCCGGAAAGCACGTTCTTCCTCCGCTGATGAAAATCAAGCCAGCGATGGTGGCCAGCTTGATGGCGTGAGGACGCTTACCGCGTCAGACTAATGGGTCAACCGTGACAGTCGATTGGTGACTCACTCCATTGTAGTCACTAGACGCGTTTACTTTCCTAATCCCAATCATCGTCCTCGTCGTCATCATCCCAATCATCATCATCGTCGTCGTCGGAGTCTTCGTCTGAATCGTCGTCGTCCCAGCCATCATCGTCGTCGCCGACTTCCTTCCACTCCGGCGAATCATCCTCGTCATCGTCTAGGTCGTCTGCCTCGTCGTCGTCATCCCAATCATCGTCATCATCATCGTCGTCGTCGGAATCGAAGCTGTCGTCATCGTCGTAGTAGGCATCATCATCGTCGTCTACGGCCGCTGCGGGCTGCGTGGTCACCTCTGGAATCGTCGATGTAGTCAACGATTCGTCCAGCTTTTCTTCGAGCGTCGTTGCGGCAACTAAACTCTCTGTCACGATGGACTCCTTTGCTTCCGAGTCGGTACCTACGATTTCTGGGGATGTTAGTATCATGCTACTCTCGTTGACCCAAGCTTTTCGTGGCAAACGATCTATGGATCGCAAACCGAACATTTGCAAGAAGCGCCTGGTCGTGCCATACAAGTATGGTCGTCCAAGATCTTCGCTTCGACCACTGATTCTGACCAATTCTAATTCCATCAACTGCTTGAGGGCTTCGCTACAACCCACGCCTCGGATGGCCTCTACCTCAGCCCGCAGCACCGGTTGCCGATAGGCGACGACAGCCAAGGTCTCCAAAGCGGTTTGCGACAACCGTTTTTCGCCGGGCACGTGCGGTAACCGACGCAGCCACGCCGCAAAAGCGGAGCGAGTTAGTAGCGCGTATCCGCCGGCGATCTCCTCGACTCGGAACGAACTGCCGGCCTGATCCCATTCCTGGTTCAGGTGGCGAATCAGTGTACGTGCTTCAGTTGCGTCCGCCAACCCAGCGATTTTGGCCAGTTTCCGGCTACTGAGCCCCTCGCGCGACAAGAATAGAGCCGCCTCAACGCGCTGCAGTTTGCTCTGCTGATCCTCATCCGATTCACCAGCTGCTGACGGAGCCGAATCGGGCAAATCTTCTGGCCGTTTTGCCAGATAGTGTATAAAAAGCCAGTATCTTGGTGGCCGCCACGTGAGCGGCGTTCCCGCGGTTCGGCCGAGGTCGCGCCGTGGACGTGCCAGTTGATTTGGCTGAGTCATCATGTCGGCAGTACCATAATAAATGTCCCGAACCATGATGCTGGCCGCCGTGCGGCCGCGTCCAGGTTGCCATTCCCTTCCATGTCTGCAACGCCCATCATCCTGGTTGTCGTTTGATTTGTTGTGGCCCGCCTTCAACGACCAAGCAACAATTTTATGTGGTGCGGGCTGTTTGTCCGGCTGGCTCGTTTGGCTTAGAACTGGCTTTTCGCCTTAGTCTACCCGGTAAATGAATTCTCTACCCGCGTCAACGTCGACTCCGACTACGTCTGAACCCGGTCGCCGATCCTGGGGAACCTGGTTGCACAGCGTCCGTTTTCCGCTGATCTTTCTAGGACTTATGGCGATTCTCTTCTTGGGGTTGATCTATTATCAGTCCACCTTGGTGACGGGGACCGAGTTCAATGTCCGCACTTGGGAGTTGCGACAGTTTCATTTTCGCCGTGACCCGTTTACCAATCATCAGTGGTCGGGTGTATCACACTCGCCCGCTTCACGCGGCGATCCCTGGTCCGCTGTCGCTAAACAACTCACTTCAACCATTGATCCAGCCATTGGTAAGCTGCTTTCCACGTCCAATTCCGTGCCAGATCGTTGGGATCTAGTAACGATTTCCACGGCCAGATATCAGACCGGCGATGCGGTGGTCCTGGTGAACCTATTGTCGGCCGTCACTCCAGACCACGATCGCTTTTGGATCGGTTGGAGCAAGGACCAATCGGCCAAGGCCAAAATACTGTGGCCCGCCGTTCAAGATTTGGCTCAGTTTGAACTGTATGCCAAGCTCCCACCTTTATTTGAGATGGCGCTCAGCGATTTGGATGAAACCCAGTTTCGTCAGGCGGTTGAAGGTCGTCTCCAGCAGTCGCTGTTAGATGCGGCCAGCCGCCAGCCGTCCGAGGTGGCCGCCGAAATGGCTCGCGTGGGACTGACGTACGGCGACCATTCCGAACTTCAACAATTGATCAATGGCACCGATTGAGCTCATGCGAGCCGACGAACGATGATCGAACCAATCTATTTGGATAACAACGCAACCACTCATCTCGACCCATTGGTGGCCGAGCGCATGCACGAGCTGAACGTGATGGGTGTGTCTAATCCCGCCAGCCAGCATCGCCAAGGTCGCCAAGCTTTGCAGCTGCTAGAAGAGGCCAAGTCTCAGATCCTGGAGCTGATGGACGCGCCCACCAATGGCATGGATTCTGCGCAGATCATCATGACCAGTGGCGGTACCGAAGCGAACAATTTGGCCGTGTTTGGTTTACTCGCTCAGCGACCTGGACTGGCCATCGTGGGCGCAACGGAACATCCCAGTGTTATTGAAGCCGCCCGCTCTGCCTGTGGCGATGGTGATCAACTGCGCATCTTGCCGGTGGATCAACAGGGGCAATGTGATCTGAACCGGTTAGAGGACTGGTTGAACTCGGATGAGCCGGTTTCGTTTGTCAGTGTCATGTTGGGCAACAATGAAACCGGGGTGATTCAGAATTTGCAGGCCATATGCCAACTTTGTTCCCGGTTTGGCGTGCCCGTGCATTCGGACATCGTCCAGGCCATTGGCAAAATCCCGCTCAGCATGCGCGAACTCGGTCTTTCGGCCGCCACGCTAACGGCGCACAAAATCCACGGTCCTGTGGGCGTTGGAGCCTTGGTTCTGAATCGTGATCTGTCGGTCCAACCCATGATTGTCGGCGGCGGCCAACAACTGGGTTTGCGGGCGGGTACAGAAGCGGTCGTACCGGCCGTTGGTCTCGCGCTGTCGTTGAACCAGATTTGTCAGGCTTTGCAAGATGGTGAATTCGAGCGGATTGAGAGTCTGCGAGATCGCTTCGAGGCTCAAATCCGCCAGATGAGTAGTGACTTTGAAGTCATTGCCGAAGATGCGCCTCGTCTACCGCACACATCCAACATCAGTTTCCGTGGCCTCGACCGCCAAGCTTTGCACATGGCGTTGGATCTGAATGGGCTAGCCTGCAGTACTGGATCCGCCTGCTCCAGTGGCAGCAGTCGTCCCTCTGGCGTGCTGGTGGCCATGGACTTGCCCTTGGAAACGGTACAAAGTTCGCTGCGATTTAGTTTTTCTCGGTTCACCGGCGAAGATCAAGTTGCGCGGGCAACTAAGATTATCGGTGATGCCGTGGCCCACTGCGGGCTGGTGACCTGACCCTTGGCCCCGACTGGGCTCGTTTGAATTTCCTTTTGGATACGCGTTGTCTCCGTGAATGCCCTGACCAGTTCTGTGACTCGCATTCCGCTGGAACGTCCGGCCTCGATTCGGCGGCATCTACCTTCCTTGGATGACAATGGGTGGTTGTTGGCGGACTACTTTGTGGGAGAAGAAAACGCCGGCCTGCGACACTTGTTTGATGAGTCGACGATCCGCGGCCTACACGAGCTCTCGCCTATCGTGCTGTATGGGGAACAAGACACTGGCAAAACTGCTTTGGCAATCACGCTGGCTGTACGCTGGTCCCGGATGACTCGCTCTCGCCCGCTGCATTTCACTACCGGCAAAGCGTTTGCCTCCGAGTTCGTGGCCGCTCTCGAAATCGACGATACCAATTCGTTTCGACAGCGCTACCGCCGGTGCAAGCTGCTAGTCATCGACGACCTGGAGACGCTCGGCTCCAACGGGGCCACCCTGACCGAAATGGCCAATACGCTTGATGGCCTGGCCGACGCGTCTGCGCCTGTCATCGTCTCCGTAGATCGTTTGCCTGCCACTGTTGATAGCTTGTCGTCCGCCCTGATCAGCCGCTTGTCGGCTGGTTTTTCCACCGCCCTGCACCGCCCCGGTTCCGGCACCCAACGCGCCATCTTGGAAGCCTTTGCGAACGACTTTGACGATAGTCTTTCCGTCGACGACATTCATCGCTTTGCTTCGTCTCTGGATAGGTCGCTACGTATTCAAGAGCTAAAGACCATTGTCACGGTCTTCCACCAACAGAGACAATCCAACGGTAGCGTCGACTTAAACGTCGTTGGCCAGCTCGTACGGCAATTACTAGACAGTCAGGGCCTGTCCATTGCTGGCATCGCTAAAGTGGTAGCCCGCAAAATGCGTGTGAAGTTGTCCGACATGCGCGGTTCCACGCGAGAGGCAAGCATCGTCCGTGCTAGAGGTCTGGCAATCGTGCTGGGCAGACGCCTGACTTCTACCAGCTTGCAACAGATCGGTGAGTTCTTCGGTGGCCGCGATCATTCCACCGTATTGCACGCGTACCGCAAGACCGACAAATTACTCGAGTCCGACAACGAGCTTTCCAAGACGCTGGCCGCGGTGCAGACCGAACTGCTGAAGTAAGTTCCGCGAGTTGGCTCTACTGCACACACACTGAGCATTTTTTACTTTAGTAATGCCGGTGTTCGACGATGGTGAACGACCACCATCGTTGATGACGCTCGCCGTTTCGCCGAACGACTCGCACTGCCTTCGACAACTTGGCTGTGGACTAGTTGTCAGTTTCCTGTTCGTTTTTGTTGGTCGTATTCGGCTTCTGTCGGAAGCTCCTCGCCGATTGTCACTAGGTCACAATTGTTCGACCGTCTACTGACGTCAAAAAACCATCTGCTTACAACTTTTCCCTTGTTGGTTTCCGGTAGATAGCGAAGCGCAAGTACGCTATTTCGCTTGACTTACTCCAGCCTAGGCCGGTGTGGAAAAGTCGATCCGCGGTTGGCTTCCTACTACTACTATTAAATAACAATATGAAAGAGGTCATGACCATCGAAATTTCTGCTTGGTGGCGGGTTCTGTTTCGGATGATCTAACTGTAAAACAATCGATTCCGAAGAAAGTGACAGAAGACGAAAGCCTGCACAATGAAGATAGCCTGTGATCGAGAAAAATTGGCAAACGCGTTCCAGATCGCTGGAAGTGTAGCACTCTCGCGCAGTCCAAAAGAAGTGCTTCAAAATGTCAAGATAGAAGCGGACGAGGGACGAGTCACGCTCATGGCCACGGACATGGAAACGGGCATTCGCATCGACGTCGAAGGAGTGGACGTGCAGACGCCGGGCAAAGCTCTGCTCCACGTAGGGCGGGTCGGTATGATTCTGCGAGAAAGCAGCGATGAGCAACTGTATTTCGAATCGGACGGTTCGGCGACCAAAGTCAAAGGACAGCATGCGGAGTTCAATTTACCGAGCATCAACCCAGATCAATTCCCGACCGTTGTGGGCTTTGAGGAGGAAAAATATCACGAGTTGCCAGCGCGGTTGTTTCGAGAAATGGTACGCCGAACGGCCTTTGCCACGGACCCGGACAGTTCGCGATTTGCCTTGGGCGGGGTGCTGTTGGAGCTCAACGGCGAAGACGTGTTGGCAGTGGGTACGGATGGGCGTCGTTTAGCACGCATGATCGGCAGCGGGAAAAGTGTCGGAGACCACCAAACCACGGGCAATACGACGATCGTACCAACCCGCTCGCTGACACTGATGGAGCGGTCGATCGATGACAAGGAAGAGACGGTGCACATAGCTGCTCGTGGTAACGACGTGTTGTTGAGAACGAGTCGTTGCACCATCTACTCAAGGCTCGTGGAAGGTCGTTATCCCAACTGGCGGCAAGTCATCCCACAACGGGATGATTCGGTGAACATCGACATGACCGTGGGTCCCTTCTTTAACGTCATCAAGCAAGCGGCGATTGTGGCCGACCAGGAAACGCGTGGATTGGACTTGGAGTTTGTCAACGGTACCTTGTTGCTAACCGCCAACACAGCCGATTTGGGACAAAGTCGCGTGGAGCTGCCCATCGACTATGAAGGCGAGTCGATAAAGATGAAGCTGGACTACCGCTTCGTGAGTGACTTCTTGAAAGTGTTGGAACCGGAAACCAAGTTCCAAATGGACGTAGCCTCGTCCACACAACCCGCTCTGATGACAACTGAAGACGGCTACGCGTATGTGGTGATGCCGATGGCCTTGGATGGTTAGTTCAGCGGATGAACATCTCAAACTTTATGGAACGGCATTTCCTGCATTTCAACGCGCGGGAAACACTGGCCGCGGCTCAAGCTTACAAGCAGTTCATTGCCGACGGCGGTCGCATGCTGGTTTCACTGGCCGGAGCAATGAGTACGGCCGAGTTAGGAATCTCCTTGGCAGAGATGATTCGCAGAGATCAGGTGCATGCGATCAGCTGTACAGCTGCTAATCTGGAAGAAGATCTATTCAATCTGTTTGCTCATAACGAATATCACGTGGTGCCCAACTGGCGCGCCTTGAGCGCGGCAGACGAAGTCGCATTACAGGCCCAGGGACTAAACCGAGTCACGGACACGTGCATTCCGGAAACCGTCATGCGGCATACGGAAGAGAAATTGCTGACCTATTGGCAAGAGCAAGCAGCGGCGGGGACCTCCAAATTTCCCTATGAGTATTTCTATCGGCTGCTGGATGATCCGGAGCTGCAACAACACTACCAGATACCCGTCGAAAACAGTTGGGTCTACGCGGCCAAGCAGAAAGATCTGATCATCGTGTCTCCGGGCATCGAAGACAGTACGTTGGGGAACATCTTTACCGCTAGGGTCATGGATGGAACCATCAGGAACCATAGCGCACTGAAAAGCGGTACCGAGCAATTGGAGCTATTGGCCAACTGGTATCGGCGAACGAGTTCGGAACCAGTCGGCTTTTTTCAGATCGGCGGTGGGATCGCTGGAGATTTCGCTATCTGCACGGTGCCCATGTTGATTCAAGATTTGAAAGAAGATGTACCGCTATGGTCTTACTTCGCACAAATTAGCGATGCGACGACGAGCTACGGAGGTTATTCGGGAGCGGTACCGAATGAGAAAATTACCTGGACAAAGCTGGACGAACATTGTCCTAAATTCATGATACAAAGCGACGCGACCATTGTGGCACCGCTGATTTTTGCCTACGTGCTAGGCCAGTGATCACAACTGACGTGAAGACAGCTAGTGCGAGTCGCACGGACATATGGCCTGCGTCATCAACGGAATGGTTGCTCATTCCGCCGAAAACAAGCCACATCAAAAGTAAAAATGCGCTAGTTGGGTGAGCCGCCAGTGGAACTATCGGAAATCATGCGGTTTCTGAGTGCTTGCAAGCCACGTTTGAGCAGACCCGCCACAGCCATTTCCGATTTATCCATGGCGGCGGAAATCTGTTTCAACGAACACCCTTCCACGTAGCGCAGCCTGAGAGCTTCGCGCTGCGTCTCAGGCAGCTCCTCCAAGCAATTGGCCAAATAGACGGCCGCCTCATCACGCATCATGCGCTGGCTGGGCGAAGTGGTTTCCGATGGAGCCAAGTCCGTCAAAGCGGGCCGGCTATCTGTGGGACTGTTGGAGACTTCGCGGCCGGCAGAACGCTTTTGCGTATAGATGTGTTTTTGGTGCGCGGACGAAACGTTATTTCGCAGAATGTGCCGAAGCCAACCGAGCAACTCTTCCAAGTGATGACCACGAAAGGCGGGTAAATCGCGTTGAGCCTCCAAGAACGTGACTTGGACCACGTCAGCAGCATCCAAACGTCCACGCAATCGAGAATCGAGGTAACGTTGCGCCAGCACGGTCAAATACGCGCGGTAGTGCTCCAGCAATTCACCTAGCGCGTCCGCGTTGCCTGCCAGAGCTTCATCAAGCAGCTGTTGGTGATGAGAACGATTCACGAAAAACCTACTTGCCAGCCGAGACTTCCGAGCACCGCTATTCTACACCAAGCCTATTGTTGTCGGAGACGGTGGGGATTTCGGAGATGCAAAGGGATTCCTGAGGCATACCGAGTTTTGGAAAGGGTGGCCGGACCGGCGCCGGCACCTAACTGAACACGTTCAACCGCATGCCAATTCAACAGCCCGACATTCGTCGCTAGCATCCAGAGAGCCGGTCTCCAAGGTGTATTTTGACGTAACTTGTTCACTCGCTAGGCCTTCGTGTTGGCAAAGACTCGAATTGGCACTGTCCAGCTAGGGCCTGTAAAACCAGTATCAAGCTGTTCTCTGCCGGCTATAATGTGGTTCCCACTCGCTCCAAAATTCAACACCAGGTTCTAAAAATGTACTTGCGCATGGCCAGCCGGCTGCTCTGGGAAACTGACAAACGGCTGCTGTGGAAGCTGCTGTATCTGGCGGGATGGAAGGGCTTTCGCAGCGTTCAGAAGCACCGTCGACGGCTGAAGAAAGGCGAATTTTTTCCGCCTTTTCTATATGTCTCCATCATCAATAGCTGCAACCTGAGATGTCAGGGATGTTGGGTCGATGTGGCAGCCAAGCAAACCAAAATCGATTTGCAAACGCTCCATCGTACGGTCGATCAGGCCAAAGCCATGGGCAATTCGTTCTTTGGCATTTTGGGCGGCGAGCCTTTCATGCACAAGGAATTGCTCGATTTTTTGGAAGGCCAACCGGACGTTTACTTTCAAGTCTTTACCAATGGTCACTTCATTACCGACGAAGTGGCCAAGCGGCTAAGAAAGATGGGCAACGTCACACCGCTGATCAGTGTGGAAGGCACAGAGATCGTCAGCGACGAAAGACGTGGCCGAGCCGATGTTCTCAACCGAACCATGCAAGGCATCCAAAATTGCTTGAATAACAAAGTGATGACGGGTGTTTGCACCAGCATTTGCAGTACGAATATCGACGATTTGCTGACCGATCGTTGGGTGGATCGATTGATCGAGATGGGCGTCATGTATTGCTGGTTCCACGTCTACCGTCCGATGGGTCCGGAACCGATGCCTGAACTGGCATTGAATCCCGAGCAACTGCGGCGCGTGCGTCAGTTCGTCGTCGATACAAGAGCCACAAAGCCGATCGTGGTGATCGATGCCTACCACGATGGTGAAGGACGAGCACTGTGTCCGGCGGCCACAGGATTCACGCATCACATTGGACCCGCTGGCGACATCGAACCGTGTCCCATCATTCAACTGGCCACCGAAAACATCCACCAAGAAGAGGATCTTCGCGAAACGTTCAACAATAGTCAGTTCTTGCGTGATTTTCGCGAGCTGGCCGCCGAACACACGCGGGGCTGTGTAGTGTTGGAGCGTCCCGATCTACTGATCCAACTGGCCGAAAAGCATGGTGCTCGGGATACGACGCAACGCAAAAGCGCGTTCGCTGAGTTGGAAGCCACGGTGCCGCGCCGGTCCCAGTATGTCCCCGGTGGAGAAATTCCCGAGCGCAGCTGGGCAGTACGCTTTGCCAAGTGGCTGGCATTCAACGATTTTGGGGTCTACACCAAGCACTTTCGGGCAGATGACTGGGTTGACCCAGACACAATCACGCATCGTCCAGCTGGCGACACGAGCAGTGAGGAGGATCTACCGATTGTGCAGCCCCAGGAAATCACCCGCTCGGAAGAAAGCCCGGTAGAGACCGGCTCCAACTAAAAACATGGCCCTAGCCGCGCAAGTGGCTATCTCGCTGTACGCATTCACCCTCTCCGGCTATGTCAGCACGATCTACCGACGCGCCGTCCGTTCTGGATCAGGTACAGCAAATTGACCGCTTTCGGTTGCTGAAGAAATGGCAACGTTTGGAACGCGGTATCGACGACGAGGCCGAACGCCAACGGTGGCATCAACAAGTCGCCGCATCGGCCCAGCAAGTGGAACAGCGCCGAGGCAGCGTGCCTGATCTGCACTACGACAGCGAACTGCCCATCAGTGCCCATCGCGAAGCGATCATTGAACTGCTTCGGCAGCGGCAGGTGATCGTGGTTTGCGGTGAAACTGGATCGGGAAAAAGTACCCAGTTGCCCAAGCTGTGCCTCGAGGCCGGATTGGGCGCCCGAGGTGTCATTGGACATACACAGCCTAGACGGCTGGCTGCCCGCGCAGTCGCCAATCGACTGGCGGAGGAGCTGCGTACCCAAGTTGGCGAGTTGGTCGGCTACAAGATTCGCTTTACGGATGCGACAGGTTCGAAGACGCTGGTCAAATTGATGACTGACGGCGTACTACTGGCGGAAACGCAAAGTGATCGTTTTTTGGACCGCTACGAGGCGATCATCATTGACGAGGCGCATGAACGGTCGCTGAACATTGATTTTCTCCTGGGCTATCTGCGTAAGATCTCGGGCCGGCGACCGGATCTCCGGATCATTATCACGTCCGCCACAATTGATCCGGAACGATTTGCCCAGCATTTTGTCGATGACCAGGGACCGGCACCTATCGTGGAGGTTTCAGGTCGGACGTATCCCGTCGAGATTCGCTATCGCGATTGGTTGAGCGAAACTGGAGAACTGGATGACGAACACAGCTTGAGAGGTTTAGCAGCCGCCGTAGACGAATTGATGGCCGAAGGATCGGGCGACATCTTGACGTTTCTTCCCAC
>JANQOL010000004.1 GCA_028289675.1 Pirellulaceae bacterium | reverse complement strand
AAATCCAAGGTGGCGGCCAAGACCTTTGCGGAGCAGTACAACGTGCCGCTGTCCGCGCTAGGCACATCGCACTTTGAAGACGTCGACTAGTGTCCTGCCGCTAAACATTTACGAGACAGTGCCTGCGTGAATCTGCCATTAGCCGCAGTGCGATGGCACGCAAAACTGGGGAGAACCGCACGCAAGCGCGTGGCGGCTGATTTGCAAACTGTCATAACACGCGTGGTCATCTGTGCTTGCGGTGCAATTCGTGAATTAGTGTGCAGTTTTTTGGGCTAAGGTGAGTCGCTTCGACACGTGCACTCACGCCTATTCCGTGTTGCTTTCGCGCCGTTCGATGAGGTGTCGCTTCAAAAACTGAGTGCGACGTCGGCTGGCGTAGGGAGTTTCCGCCGCACCATGGCCCACACCCGGCATGATTAGCAGATCGAAGTCCTTGTCGGCCCGCACCAACGCGTCAACCACTTGCATCGTTGAAGCTGGATCCACGTTGCGGTCCAACTCGCCGACAATCAACATCAACTGGCCTTCCAGGCGGTGAGCGTGCTCGACGTTGGAACTGCGCGCATAGGCTTCGTCGACTGGCCAGCCCATCCAAGCTTCATTCCACCAGATTTTGTCCATGCGATTGTCGTGGCAACCACAGTCCGCGACGGCCACACTATAGAAATCGTGGTGGTCGATTAACGCTCGCATGGCGTTCTGGCCGCCGGCCGAGCCACCAAAGATGCCGACGCGCGACAGATCAAACTCTGGATAACGTTCCGCGGCCGCGGTGATCCAGGCGATGCGATCTGGGAAACCTGCATCAGCCAGGTTCTTCCAACACACGTCATGGAACTTCTTGCCCCGATGCGACGTGCCCATGCCGTCAATCCGAACCACAATAAATCCTTGATTGGCCAGTCGATGCTCCTGGCGGAGGCGACTGAAACTTTTCGGTACATGGGCCCCGTGCGGCCCCGCATAGATCTTCTCGATAATCGGATATGCGGTGTCCGACTGTAGTTTCCCGGGGCGCACGATAATGCCATAGATGTCGGTGGTGCCATCGCGGCCCTTGGCCGTCCAGCGCTCCGGGATGGTCCAACCCGAGGCTAGCAAGCCGCTCCAGTCTGCGGTCGCCAATTCGCACACGAGCCGCCCATCCGTTGCATCGCGCAGTACGCTGACCGGTGGCAGGTCAACGCGCGAGTAACGGTCGATGAACCATCGGCCATCTGGCGAAAACTCCCACTGATGATCCCCATCGCCGTTGGTCAGGATGGTAAGCTCCGTGCCGTCGAAGTTCACCCGTACCAGATGACGATAGTACGGATCCTGGTTCGGCACGATGCCGCTGACGGATAACCAGATCTGATCTTCGGCATCATCGACTTTCTCGATGCCTCGAACCACCCACTCGCCGCTGGTAACCGCGCCGAGCATTTGCCCGTCGGCAGCAGAAAATCGGTACAGATGATTGTGCCCGCTACGCTCACTCATCCACAGCAGTTCGCTGCCGTCATTCAATTGGCGCAACGTTGTCTTGTGAGCGTAGTCGATGAATGTGGGACTGGTCTCTTCGATCAGCTTGTCGACCTGCCCTGTCTCCGCCGCAATTGACAGCACCCGCAAGCACTGATGGCCGCGTTGGTTGTACAACACCAGTAGGCGCTCCTCGTCCGTCGCGGCGCGTATCCACTGCAATCGTGTGAGACTCCAGGGATTGCTCATCAGATCGGCGGGCACGGGCTGCAGCTCGCCAGACTCCAAGTCCAACAGGACGACTGTTGGCAAGTCGATGGCATCGCCCGGTTTGGTGTATTGCAGCGAGTGCAGTTTGGGTTGCTGGCCGCGTCCCGGGCTGGACTCGATCATGTGGATGTGGCGTTCGTCAACGACTTGAACACGCAGTGCCGCCAGGTAACGGCCGCTGGGGGAGACCGTAGACGGGCTGCGATACGGATGCTGGGCCGTGCCGTCATTGGTCAGTTGCTCTGGATGCTCCGCATCAGTTCGATGTATCCAGATGTTGTGATCGCGAACGAAGACTTCGTCGGAGCGTTTTCGCTTGGTCGCATGATCGTCAGCCGGTTTTTGCTGGCGAAACCGTTGGTACTCGGCCACCAGATCCGGTGTTAACTCGAAGTATCCCAGTTCCGGATGGGCTGCAAGGCGCGCGAGTTCTTTTCCATGCGCGTCTCGCAAGCTCCAAAGATGCCCCACGAACGTGTGCTGACTCATCTGCTGGTCCGCCGCAAGCGTCTCGTACTCGATGGCTCGGCCATCGCCGGCCAACCAAAAGCACTTAACGTCAACGGACATTTTGTTGTGAAATGTCAGGTGCGTTTCTGGACCGCCATTCCGAGAACGCGTGGACCGTGTCCAGAACGCTTGCAGGTCCCCGGCATTGAACTCTAGTGCCTCGAGTTCGCCCTCGGCGTCGAGGGCCCAGAGTTGGTCGCGAAAACGAAACTTCACTCGTTCCTGATCGGCATCCCAAGAGACATACCGGAGTCCGCGCAAGTCACTGGCGAGTACTTCGTCGTCCAAACTGCGTGACAGTGCGGACGCCGTTTTTGCGACGTCCAACAGCGGCGTCTTGACTCCGTCGCTTAAGTCGACCTTGAAGTACTCGAGTGATCCATCGGACGTGTCCAACGAGTACCATAGCCAGCGGCCGTCGTCACTCCAGTGGGCTGTGAGGTCATCGCCGGCGACACCGTCTCCCTTCAATGTGCGAGCCGGTTGGGCACCAACCCGGGCCGGCATCCAACTCAGACCCGAGCAAGCGATCAGACTGAGCCATAGGGAGACTCTGGCAATTGGCCGCCAACGCATAAAGATGACCTTGAATAAGCATCGCCCGGCGAAACCAATACCGCGCCGTTGAGAATGGCCAGGTGACTACGGTAGCTTTTCCATCAAGTAGCCCAGGCAGTCCTTGCGAATCACGTCCAAGTTGCGAGTCAGCATGGACGGCATGACCGAACAGCCCAACACCACCTTCTGGCTAGCAGCACTCAGATACATGTCCGTGACGTCGCGGCCTTGCTCATCGTTGACCACAAAGCAATCTTCCACACGAGTGGCCAAAGTACCCAGTGGTTCGCCTGCATCCAGCTCGATAAAATTCAGCAAATCCAAATCGTCGCGCAGTACCACGTCCGCTCCAGGTTCAAAGCCCAGCGAGCACTCCTCCCGGACTTTAATGCGTGCCACCGTGTGATAGATCTGCACGGCCGACGTGGGATTCGCAGGCGGTTTGAAGTCGGCTTGCTGAAGACAGGTGTCCAAGAAGTTGGCGGCCGCCATGGCCCCAGCCGTATCTCCGATCTGACCGCATTCGCACGTCATGGCCGGACAATGATCCATGAATGCTTGTGTCTGGACGCCAAGCGGACGTTTGAAATAGACGATCGTAGAGCAGAACTGTGATGCCAAATGCACGTGTTCGGGAGCGCACGAACAAACGCATCCGTAGATGGGGTTTCGACCTGTGTTGTTGTGAATGTCGATGCTTGCCACCACGCCACGCTCGAGCACTCGCTGCCGAACCGCCTCCAGCATCAAGTGAGTGGGTGTCGGTGAATCCGTTGGTAGCTCACCCGCGGCCAGATGTTCAGCGTCGATTGGCCAAGCTCGGTTGAAGTCGACTTGATTGGGAAGATAGCGGACGCCGGCAGCACAGGCGTCGACGTTGCCGATCAGCAACCATAGATCACGCGGCAAAGCGTGTTGTTGGTACCGGCGTAGCAAATGTTGCGTCGCCAGTAAGCCCGCATCTTCGTTGCCATGGAGCAAAACACTGACGAACAGAACGGGAGCTTCCGGCTTCGCCAAGGGACTGGCCAGCTTTAACAGCGTCGGATGTGGAAACAGTTGCTTGATTTCGCGGAGGCCAATGTCAAAAAAACGCTTCGGCAGCTCCTCAACTTCGTCAAACAGAGTCAAGTGGGATGCTCCTGTGGGTGCTAGTGATTGGACGGCGTGATGCGCCGGGCTACTGCCAGCTAGGTGTCGGTCTACTGCCAACTGTGGATGGGCTGATCAGCCAGTTGATTGGCCTGGTAGTGCTGCAGCAGCCGCTGCAAATCTCCATCATAGTCGGACCATTTTCGCAGCTGCCAAACGGCTCCGTTTTGACGGGTATCGAGCCGCTGGCGGACGATGGAGTGGGCCGAACGAACCTCACGCTCTCGAACTCCGGCAGCTGCCAAAGCGTCAAAACTGCACTCCAGGATGTGGTCTTCCAGTAGGTCCGCCAGGCCGTAGTCACGACCATCCAGCCACCGAACTTGAGCTTGCATCCCAGACTGCGCGGCGGCATAAAAATTTTTGCGGGCCACATCGAATGGCAAGCACGATTCGGGAGCCGGATCGCGGTTACCCAAATACAGTACCAGACCAAGATAAAAGGCGACATCCGAAAACAGATCGGCGATACTAGGACTGGCTGACATCGGGCGATGTTCGATCCTTAAATGCGGCCGACCGTCCGCTTCGAAGCCAATCAGTGGACGATTCCAATTCCACAGTGTGCCGTTGTGCATCCTCACATACGGCATGGTTGCAGGCGGTTCGTCCAACTCGGCAGGAAGCAAGACGCGATGATCGGCCAAGTTGCTTTCAAAGAGCTCAAGCAGAGAATCGACGACATATCTTTGGCCAAAAGACACGCGGGGTTGCGGTCCCGCCGTGTCCACGGCTTGCTCAAACACGGTAATGCGTGTGTCGGCCCACAAACGTTGGCCGAACAACAGCGGCGCGTTGGCCGCCATGGCGACGGTGAAACAGGAGGCGATCACAGACGCGTTGTAGTACCGGACAGCCAATCGTGGCGGAACTTTCAAATGGACTTGGACGCTGGTGGCCGCGGATTCCAGCATCAAATCTTGGTGCACACTGTGTAAGCGGTCTTGTCCTTCGATGTGCAAGGTCAGCGGGGAACCTCCCCGTAGCCGCAGAACCTGTTGATTCAGAGCGGCGTAGCGCTGCAGCGTTGACATGTTTTCGATGCACAGCATGTCGTTGGTAACGGTCGGCAAGATTCCCACAGAGACGATATCGTGATCCAGTCGCGAGGCAACTTCACGACAGCGCGACCACGTGGCCGAGAACTCGGAATGCATGTCCCGCAATCCGCAGCCCTTGAGATACTGCGGCGACACGTTGACCTCGAAATTGAACTTCGACAGCTCAGGTACGACCCACTTGCGGTCCAAGGTCGCCAGAAACAAGCTGTTGTCCGGAACCGGATTGCCGTCCTGACCGATCAGCCAGCCCTCCAACTCCAGCCCGCATTGCAATTCGTCATCGCAGAACTTGTCGCCTGCAAACCAACTGCGCAGCAGCTCCATTTCCGAGTGCAGGTGCTGCCGAAAGCGGTCGAAGTTTTCAGCTGAGAATACGTCGGTTGTTATCTCCTGTCCCACCCTGAACCTCTTGCTGCGAGCCTGGCGCGCGGGTTTCGATATCCAGCAGCGAGTTGCTGACTGGATGGCGCAAAACGTTGGAAGAATTCGAGCCTACAGTTTACCGGAGTGCACAGCGCGGTGGGGCCGTGCTGAGGGGCCTGCACCGTGGCTCTGATAGCCCCTTGGATGCGAGAGGTCGGCAGACGGAAGTCCATCGTTCATGCGACAAGGTGACCTCGTAGCCGCGTCGACAAAAAATGCAACGCTGTTTTGTTTAGCAGTCAGCCGCAGGCGTACTTGGCTGACGAAGCTGCACGCCTGCGGCTGACTGCTAAACAGGACCCCAAAGACGATGTCATCCGCATGTAGTTGTTGGCAGCCATCTGGTGGCAACAACTAGCTTTCGGGCGGGGAATTCAGCGGCACTGCGTCTAAACTGGCTTCGGCGAATGACTCTTCCGTTTCCCAAATCCTGACTCGCGAAGCCCGTGCGCCGCTGCCGGCCAAGACTTCTGGACACATGACCTCCAACAGATAGCGGGCCATGTTTTCCGCCGTGGGGTTGTACGGCATCTTGAAGAGTCGGCAAGGTTGAACTTGCTCCAAAGCGGAGATGGCGTTTTCATCTTTTTCGTACACGAGAAAACTGTGGTCCCAGTGCTCGTCGATCCAGCCCTTGGTCCGGGACTTGAGGTCCGAAAAATCTAAGACGCGGCCCACATCGTCGACTTCGTCACCGGTAACGAAAAAGTCGGCGACGTAGTTGTGTCCGTGAAA
>JANQOL010000002.1 GCA_028289675.1 Pirellulaceae bacterium | reverse complement strand
TCCGGATGTCCAGGAAGTCCGGGAGGAAATCGGGCACCACTACGACTGCCTGCTCAAGACGGATGCTCAAGTTGGACAAGTACTGGATACGCTGCGCCGAGAGGGGATGCTTGAGAACACGTTGATTTTTCTATTCAGTGACCATGGCTACAAATTGCATCGCCATAAGCAGATGCTGTACGAGGGCGGCATTCACATGCCCCTAATCGTGGCAGGTCCTAGCATTGCCGCCGGCGCTGTGCGCGATGATCTGATCAGCGGCATTGACATTACCGCCGCCACTTGGGCCGCCACCGGAGCTGCGGTCCCGGAAGCCATGGAAGGTCGAAATTTTCTGGCCGATGACTACCAGCCCAGGAAATTTGTGATGGCCGCCCGAGATCGATGCGACTACACCATCGAAAAGATTCGGGCGGTGGTGACACCTCGGTTCAAGTATCTGCGCAATTACTTGACGGATCGGCCGTACATGCAACCAACCTACAAAGACGGCTGGGAAGTCACCAAGAAGTTTCGCGACATGATGGCCCAAGGCCAGATGAACGCCACTCAGTTGCTGCTGTTCGGTGATGAGCGATTCCCGGAAGAATTCTATGATCTGCAGAATGATCCCCACGAAATCCACAACTTGGCCGAAGACCCACGCTTTGCCGCTTTACTGCAGCAGCACCGGGATTACCTCGCGCAGTGGATCGCGGAGACCGGCGATCAAGGTCAGCAGCCAGAGTCAGACGTTGGTCTGCGGTGCGCTCTGAAGCGCTGGGGAGACAAGTGCGTGAACCCGGAATACGACCGAGTTCGTCAGGCTGCGAACGCCGCGCCTTGAAGCGGTTGGCAGGGTGACTCGCGTAGTTTGGGGGGATTGGCCGCTACCAATACCTTTCAACGACGATTTGACCGGGTTCCTTCCGCTTGTGCTTTTTTAATCCGCGTTTGCCTAGCAGCTGCTCGGTTTCGTTCAGCATGTCCGGGTTGCCACACATCATAAAGCAACAGTCAGGTTCCAATTCTTGATCGGCGGCAGATTCCAACGAACCGTTCGTGATGCAATGAGTTATCCGCCCGCGTAGCGCGCCATCGACGTCTTCTCGGGACACGACCGGTATGTACGTGAACCGGCCAGGACGCTGTTGTTGATGGGCCGCCAGTTCTTCTTGATAGCATAAATCGCTGCCTTGCCTGACACCGTGCACGACCAAGATCTTCTCATAACGTTGCCAAGGTGTTTCGGTGCGCAGCATGGCGATGTACGGCGCCAGGCCCGTACCCGTGGCAACTAACCACAGCGTGCTGGCATCAGGACAGTGGCTGAGAGTGAAACTGCCAGCAGCTTTGGCGCTGACGTCCAACTCATCTCCGACACCCATCTTCCACAAGTGCGGTGTTAATCGACCGCCTTCGACCAGCACAATGAAAAAATCCAGAACCTCACCGTGAGGTGATGCGACGCTGTAGGGGCGATGCAAGTGCCCGTCCGGCTGTTCGATACCCAGTTGCAAGAATTGTCCTGGCTCGAATTCAGCGACATCCGGTGCCTTGATTTCCAGAGTAAAGAGTCCATCGGCCCACACCTGTTTGCGTTCGATAACGCCGCGCGTCCATTTCATTTAATGCGTCGCCTTGTGATTCCGCGAACTCAACCCAGTCGCGCGGGACACCATCCCTGCTGCCACGCGAGGCTGTAACATAGCCTGCGTCCGCTGGGCTGTCTACGAAACGACAGAGAGAAGGGCGGAATCTGGTCGACCGTAGGCAAACTGACGATCTAATTACAGCGAGATTCCCAACCGCTGCGAGATGGCTTGCAGCATTTGCTTGCCGGCATCGGAGTCCAGTTCATTCCAGACCAGATGATGCATGGACAACACTTGGACGTCGACCACGCCTGGCAGCTTGGCCGATTGCAGTGAGACGACCCCGTCTCCCTGCCCCTGTTGGAGTTCCGCGCAAGTAAGGATCTCGCGGATGCGCTCGTCGACTTCCGCCGGCTCGTCGACGGATAGGGCGATGCGATTCCAAACGTTGGCCATCAGTTGAGTGGCACGGGAGCGAAGGGGTCCGTCGTTACCGGCCAAGATTGTGTAGCGAACCAGGGGATTCCGATCGCGCTGATTGAGCTCGGTTAGAAACGGCGAATTGGGTTGAAGGTCGGTCGACGCTTCGTTGAACCCGTCAACAATGGCGGCGAACAGCTTACGCGAGCGTCCGCCCTCGGAGCGGTGAAATATGCGAAAGACTTGCTCGGCTCCTTCCAGCAAGGGACCGTACTGGGCCAAGGCGGAGCCGTGGTTCGGTGGGCAAACTTGAATCAGCTGGTCGACGCCCATTGGGGCGGCTCGCGCACTGCTGGCCACGGCCTGAACAGGCGCTGGTGCTTCCAAGGCAGCTCGTGCTACTAGCCCACCCATACTGTGTGTCACCAGCGTAACGCGGCTGTCCGGGTAAGTTCTGTGCAGCCGCAGCAGGGCTGCGTTCAACAGTCTGGCGGACTCTTCAATGGGTGCATCGTTGGGATACGCGAACACGGACATCGGCAGATTGGTTTGCGCGTGAAGTTGTTTCCCAACGGCCTCTGCCGTGGTTGCCAACGAATGGAAGCCGGCCAACAGCACTACGATTCTAGGAGGCCGTTCGGCCGTGTCTGGCCAAGTACCCGCCACTGGATCCAGTGTTGACAATGGTTGGTCTTGGATACCGGCCAGCCACTTGCGCAGCGCGCTCTTCTTGTTGGCCAACATCTTGCTGAGTTCGCTGACATCCACGGCCAATCGCGTGGGCGATGGTGGTCTAGTGCCTCCGCTACTTGACGATTCAATCGCTGGCTCTGCTGCTGGCGTGGGGCGATACGAGAACACCTGTGGAAACCGGTGTACCAAATCGTCCACTTGCTCAGCCGACAACCGTTGATTGCCGTCTGCTTGGATCCCGAAAACGCGCGTGAAAGCCGTCATGCTGCCGGCTACCCAATGCAATTCCCCCGAGATCGAATGAAACAGCTGCGCACAATCGACTTCTCCGTTCTCCAGCGGTAAGACGACGACACGTTTCGCCGAAGATGGCGCTTGCGCGTGCGTCGGCGCGCTGACCAAAGTTGCCAGACAAGCGGTAATCAGCGGCAATAGTACTTGTTTGGAAATCTGCATGGCGTCCAGTTTCATAGGACTCTACTTTCGACGGTTGATGCCCTGGGTCAGTGACCCTGTCCAGGATAGCAGCTGCTATTCACAGTAGGTACGCTAGTTCGATCCGAGCTCAGCCCTCCGTTGATCCGTTGGACTCCAGGCTTTCGCCGCGTCCAGTTTCGTAGGATCTTGAAGGCGGCTAAAGGCCTGTACTCCAACCTGCCTACAGGCACGTGTGGCGGCTGATTTGCACGTCGTCAAACAGCGTCTAACCTGACGGCATATCATGGGATTGCAGGAAAGTACGCACGCAAGTACTGAATTCATCGGGACACTCGACGGGAGATAGATGTGCGGCCTGCTCGATCGTGGCCAAATTGCCTTGCGGAAGGCGCGCTGTCCATCGCTCAGTATCCCCGACGGGAGCCAACGTATCTTGGGCCCCGGCCACCGTTAGCACTGGTATGTCCATTAATGGTAGTTGGTCGGAAAAGTCCGATCGGCTGGCCATGGCACGTTGAGCGGCGGCGATGGCACTGGGCGCGCACTCACGCATCATCTTCGCGACAAACGATGCGACCTCCGGCTGTTGATCACACGTCGACGAACTCAACAGTTTGGGCAACATGCCTTCGACGACCGCCCAAGTCCCTCCCTGCAGGGCCGCCTCGGCCATGGCTAATCGCGCCTGTTGTTGCTGCGTCGTGTCCGCCGCCGGCCGAGTGTGGGCCAAGATCAGCGCACCCAGCCGCGACCTGTACCGTTGCCAGTATTCGAACGCTACGTACCCGCCCATCGACAGTCCGCATACCGCGATCGGTCGCTCCGGAGCCAGATGCCGTCGCACAATCTCCACATCTTCAGCGAGATCGCCCACGCGGTAGTCTTCATCAACCAGTGCGGATTGTCCAAAACCGGACAAGTCCATGGACAACACCTGGTAGGCGTCGGATAGTCCTGAAAGCTGGTGCTGCCACATTCGCTGGTCGAGCGGAAATCCATGAAGCAGCATCAGTGCCGGGCCACTGCCAGAGGCCGTCACCGAAATGGCGTTTCCTCGGGAGCCCATCATGGTCAGACGATGCGTCACCACAGTTCTCCTAAAAACAGACGCCACAACCAACGCACGGCTAACAACACGGCCAGCACGATGATGGCGACTTCGTTGGCTCGCGTCCAGATTCGCAATCCTCGATGTTGCCAGCCGCACCAATGTGCCAGCGACAGCGGCAATTGAGCTAGCACGTAGCCGAATAGCAACACGCCCACGGAGTGCAGCCGCCAGGCGCCGGTAATGTCCCCATGTGCCAATAGAATAAATGAACGTGTCAGTCCGCAGCCCGGGCAATCCATGCCGAGCCGCCAGCGAGATGCGCAGGTTTCGGGTAACGCTTGGCTCGTGCCTGGCCAGAAGACTTCTCGACCGCCGTGGGTTTCGAGAATCGCGGCCAGGACAATGACAGCCAGACAGCCAAAGAACCAAATCTGAATTGGCAGCGGGTTGCGGATAGGCTGGGGCGTCGATTCCACGTCGTGTTTCGCGTTCTCAGGGCAACAGAAGTCCGTGCGACTTGCACTAGTTGCCAGTAAGGGTGGAGTTCAGAGAGCTGGTGGACCCGGAACCGAATGCGGACAACTCCTCTCTCCAAGTCGACCGGCCGGCGCGAAACACGAAAAACCACAATAGCAGCATCACTACCAGTACTGAACCCAGGGCAATGTAGCTCTCCGTCTGTAGTCTCGAACCCAATTGTACGACGGGCTCAGCAACGGACGCGGATCTCTCTTGGACGAGCACCCACAAGTCGCTCTTGGATCGGTCTTCGCCACTGGCGTCCGCCGGCCCATCCTGAGCCGTCACACCTGCAGCCCGGCTGCGAGGCAATTGGACTTGTTGCATGGCCGCGATCCACACCCCGGAGTACGATTCGCCATGTTCAAAAGCGGCCACCGGATCCTGATAATCCACGATGCCCTGTGTGTTTTGCAGCCGCGCGAATAGCCGAGGATCGATCTGCGGAACGACAGGCAGTTTGCGACGGGTCCCCGACTCTTGGTCCAGCGACTTTTCAAACGGGTGCTGCAGTAGCTTGCCCTGTCCGTTGCCGGCGCGACCATCGACAAGGGCAGCCAACCGTACGCGATCGTCGGGATTCGCCGCTTCGCTGGAGAGTAGCTCAAAATCTCCCAAGTTGATCGTTAGCACTAGAACTCCGATCGGTGCCGCGCCTGACAGAGCCGCTTCGTCGGAGATCCAAATTGGCGTGCTAATCCCAACTTTCCATTTTCCAGTGGACGAACTGCGGAATGAGGCTGAGAGGTGCGTGGTGCGAGTCGGTTCTTGTTGTTGTCTTGGCACGGTCGGGGGAGCGTCCTCACGCTTTCCGGTGAAGTAGCTGCGGTAGGCGAAATTGCGCCCCACGGGGCTCTGCGACCAAGGTACTTGGGCGTTGGCAAAGTCGCTGGCCAAGTTGGTACCGAGTGCGTCGTTGACGAACAAGCTGTCAAAAATGGCCTTGCCGCTGCCTTCGGTGTTGATCATCGCCTGCAATCGCGTTTGA
>JANQOL010000001.1 GCA_028289675.1 Pirellulaceae bacterium | reverse complement strand
GGCCAACGTGTAGTAGTTGGTACTTAGCCGAGAAACTGATTCCGGAACCGTCGAAAACTTGTTGGGTGGGCCGCTGGTCGATGGGATCGGCTCCAGGTTCACTTTGGGCAGGTGGCACGTCGGCGATGTGATTCCGTGCCGGGCTGGGCTGAGGCCCGTTAAGACACTCGCTCGCGTCGGCGAACACAGTGGACTAGACGCATAGGCTCGCGTGAATGTCATCCCTCGCTCTGCCAGTCGCTGAATGTTCGGCGTCTTGTAAAGCTCCGTGGTGCCAAACAGTGTTGTGTCACTCCATCCCAAGTCATCGGCTAGGATGACGACCACGTTTGGCTTCGACTTGGTGTCTTGTGCGACGGCGTTGCCGATTGACGCGGCAAGCAGAACCATCAGCGCCAAGAAGGTGTTGCGCAAGTGAAACGTCAACCGGATGCTCTTCGCTAGCTGCATGTTTTCAATTCTCGGGAGCGTAGTAGCCCAATTGGTCTGAGTTGATGTTCGAAGGATTGTCTGCTGCGGTTGAGGAAGATGTGAAAAGAACACCGACCTCAGATTTCGACGTCCCCTGCATCGACGGTCAATTCACGGCCCATCCACATTGGTGTCGCCATGAACCATCCGACGGTGCCGACAAGTGCAGCGACCTTAACGGTGTCGAGTTCGATCACTCCCAGGAAGTGCAAAAGGCAAGGACCGATGACGAAACCTAGGGCGATCAGCGAAACGACCTTGGCGATGCTGTTCATTGGAGAACTCTCTAAATGCTCGATGAAGAGGTTGCCGGGACGGAAGGTGCTTTCTGAGTGAGCTTGCTCAAGACCATATACAGGAGTCCACAGACGAGCCAGCAAGGTATTACTGCGTAGGCAGCAAACAGCCCCTGCCACAAAATGAGGTACAGGCCAACAGCGACAGGTAGGAGCCAGGCGATCAAGACAGCCAGGTTAACTTGCGTTCCGCTGAAAGATGCGTATTCGTCGCGCAGCCCCAGTTTCTTCATCAAGTAAAAGTCTACAAAAATGACGGCGCCCATTGGACCAAGAACGGTACCATAAGTTCCAACGAAACCTAACAGCTGGGCAGAGAGATTTGGAAAGGCCCCGGCAATCGTGGCCACCGCTCCGGCAACCAGGGTCATTGCCGTTCGTGAACACGTTGGCAGCACGCCCTGGAACGCGAGCCCTGCGCGATAGATCGTTGGGTTGGCCGTTGTCCAACCCGCAATGACCACACAGATGATGCCAGTCCATCCGAGTGACTGAAACGCAAGTAGCCCCGGGTTGGCGGTGACTTTGCCGTCTTCCCCAACCGCCAGATCGGGTTGCATCTTGATCAGTGCCGCCAGTAGAAAGGCCGCAGCGATCCATGCCATGTAGTGCCCAAGGAACATCCCGATTGCAGGCGCCCAGCCGGATGCTTTGCTTCGAGCAAAGCGGAAGATGGTGAGATCTGCCATTCCGAAATGCATTGCCCCATTGCACAACCAGGCGAACACAACGATCTGCCAGAAACTAAACTCTCCGGGCCCATTCTTGGCTTGAACAAACGCAATCGCGTCTTTCCAGAATTGGCCTTCCGACAAAGCGGTCCAGCTGGTGGCACCCATTCGTGCCAGCGACACAATTCCGCAAGCTGCAAAAACCGCGATCATCCACGGCGCGGCAATGTTGGCGACTCGCGCAACACGCTCGTAACCACCCGCTGCGACAGCAGCAATGACCACTCCGACGATCGCCACCAGTGCCGTGAAGGATGGATTACTTAGACCGAACGTGTTGGCGGGCACATCAAACGTGATGTCAAACGGAACGCCCACTGCCGACGCCGAAACGGTCACCATCGCGCCTGCGAGAAAGCAGAACAACAGCCCGTTGACGAGATTATAAAGCTTGACCAGCAACCCGCCGGAGATGCGCTCCAGCTGATAGTAGAGAGTTAGACGTTTCGTCATCGCGATAGGTACGACCAGGAACCGCCAAGTTAGTACCGCAAGAATGTTTCCCAGCAGCAGTCCCCAAATAAGGTCGGACAAACTGGCACCGGCGGCCAGGAATAGCGGGCCGATCATGAACTCGGTTCCGGCGGTATGCTCACCGGCATACATACCCCAGAATTTCCCGCGACCCAGCAATGCTGATTCAGGCACCGGTTCACGTTCAAACTCTCCACCGGGAGCCGAATTGGAATCCGGAGTCCGTTTGGAGTGGGCAATTGGGTCCGTCGTCATCGATTGGCCTTTGATGTCTTGATGAAAGCTACGACCATGGCAGTGATTTCAAGTTCTACACTCCCAATTTCAACCGCTCCCAACTCCCAATTCAGAATTCCGCGTTTGCATCACCGTACTTTCATACCGCCGTACCTTTTCGAGCCACTCGGCACCGACGGGAACACCATTCGACTCGCAGTAGTAATTCCAAACCGCCCCCAGTGGCATAGTCTTCTGTTCTTCCATCAGTGCCAGTCGAGCGGTCAAGTCGCCGTCGCGCTCCAGCTGCTGCAACTGCTCGGTTGGCTCGAGTAGAGCCGTCAGAAGGGCTTTCAGAGCATTGCGAGTACCGATAACCCATGCAGCGACTCGGTTGATGCTGGCATCAAAGAAATCCAAGCCGATATGGACTCGGTCCAAGTAGTTACCACGAACGAGCTCTTGCATGATTGCCTGCAACTCATCGCTATAGGTCACGACGTGATCGCTGTCCCAACGCACACCGCGACTAACGTGCAGCAACAACTCCGGCACGTACATCAGCGCAGAAGAGATCTTGTCCGATATCACCTCGGTTGGATGAAAGTGTCCCGCGTCAAGACACAAGACTTTGTTTCTCGAAATTGCATATCCCATATAAAACTCATGGGAACCGACGACATAGCTTTCGCTGCCAATCCCGAACAGCTTGCATTCGACTGCATCGAGCGTATGGTTACGTGGCAAATCCTTGGCGAAGATCGCATCGAGCGAGTTTGCGAGTCGCTCCCGTGGATCTTTGCGATTTGCGGGTGTGTCTTTGTATCCATCAGGCACCCAAAAATTGTTGATACAGGCGTTCCCCTGCGCAGCGCCCATCGCCGCCGCGATCTTGCGACACGCAATTCCGTGATCAATCCAGAACTGACGAATCCCTGCATCAGCGTGTGCGAGAGTAAAACCGTCCGACGCATTGGGGTGCGAGAAGTAGCTCGGGTTGAAATCTAAGTCAACGTTTCGATCGCGCGACCAATCCATCCATCCTTGAAAGTGCTCTACTGTGATTTCGTCGCGGTCGACGGGACCGACGAACTCGCCATAAAGAGCGTGCAGATTAAGGCGGTGTTTGCCAGGTATCAGCGAGTACGCGACTTCGAGATCACTTCGCAACTCGTCTGCCGTTCGCGCTCGTCCGGGATAGTTTCCGGTAACGGCCAGCCCATCGCCAAGGGTTCCAACTTTGCCTTCGAAACCTGCGACATCGTCTCCCTGCCAGCAATGAACGGAGATCGCGACGCGTGAGAGCTGCTGAAGTGCAGCGTGCACATCAACGCCAAGGGTCTGGTACTGCTCCGTCGCCAGCTCAAATGCCGCGTGGACCTTATT
>JANQOL010000176.1 GCA_028289675.1 Pirellulaceae bacterium | reverse complement strand
GCGTCCTGTAGCCGCAGGTGGTCCAGCAAGGCGGCGGCCAATGAGTCAATGGGTGCCCTGCCATCGGCCATGTGTGTCAGATACTGGAGAGCTGCTTTGCCAATGGCAAAACCGCTGCCTTCGTCGCCCAAGAGGTATCCCCAGCCACCGCTACGCACCGATGAGTGCTCAGTTGCTGCCCGGTCACCGGCTTGCTTGCGTCCCCACGCGATTGAGCCCGTGCCCGCGATGACACTGATGCCTTCCTCAGTCCAGGGCTGAACGCTGGCCAGTACCGCTTCGACGTCAGCGGCCAAGCACCAACGTTGAGCCAGTTGGGCTTGTTCCGTCCATTGGCTCATCCGCTGACGGTCGGCGGGTCTCCCCAAACCGGCCAGGCAAAAACAAGCGAACTCGACGGTCTTCGTTGGGAGATCGAGCTGCCGAAATAGCTGGTCGCAGGTCGAGCGGATGCATTGGCCGGCGGCCTCAAAGCCCGCTACTTGAGGATTGCTGGGACCGCCCGAAGCTCGAGCCACGATGTCGACTTCGTCGGGCCGATCTAAGTCCACGACGCCCAAGCAGGCATCTGTGCTGGTGCCACCTCCGTCAACTCCCAGCAAGTAGACGCGTTGATTCATGTCCGTGTTTGAATTGTCCAGGATCGTAAGTGGTCGGACGAAGCCGAATACTGCATTGGCCGCAGTGCAGTAGTTGCGACAGTACCGAGATGCTATAGGGCCGCCTTGAGACGCCCGCCCGCCTGATGCAGCCGGTGGCGCGCCTCAGCTGCGTCGAGGCTGGTCAAATGGGCGACAATGGCCGTTTTGACCTCGCCGCCGCAAGCTGTCAACTGTCTCTGGGCCGCCGCATTATCCAAGCCCGTTACCTCGCTTACGATGCGGACGCTGCGCAGCTTTAGCTTTTCATTCGTGGCCGTCAGGTCAACCATCAAGTTGCCATAGGTCTTGCCAATCAAAACCATCGCGGTGGTGGTAATCATGTTCAGCACCATTTTGGTAGCAGTACCAGCTTTAAGACGCGTTGAACCACTGACGACCTCGGGACCCACCACGGGAGCGATGACCAACTCCGCATGTTGATGCAGCGGCGAATCGGCATTGCAAGTCAAACCAATGGTGCGGGCTCCGATTTGCTGGGCATACTTGAGTCCGCCCAGCACATACGGCGTGTGTCCGCTGGTGGCGATGCCCATGACGACGTCGCGGTCGTTCAGCGCATGGGCCTGGAGGTCGGCTTGAGCTTGGGCCGGATTGTCCTCGGCGCCCTCGATAGCGCGTGTCAATGCTGCGGGGCCGCCGGCGATAATTCCGACGACTAGCTCCGGAGGTGTGCTAAAAGTAGGCGGGCACTCAGCCGCATCCAAAACGCCAAGGCGCCCCGAGGTGCCTGCACCCAAATACAGCAGACGTCCGCCGTCCCGAAAACGGTTCGCTACCAGCTGCGCGGCTTGAGCCACATCTGCCAGCTGCTCCTCAACGGCTTGCGCCACCAGTTGATCTTCTTGACTCATCACGGCCACGATTTCCGCCGCCGACATTTCGTCCAAACGCGTTGATCGCTGGTTGCGCTGTTCCGTGGTCAAGTCCGGCATGGGTCGTTTCGATATCATCAGAAGTCGGAGAATTTTCGAGTCAGCTCAGTTTGCTTCGCCAACAGTATGATACATTTCCTTCCTTAAAGCGCGGCCACGGCAGTTCGCCCCAGTTTCTCGGCTACCGGCATTCTAAATCGCACCATGCAAGTTTCTTTGGGCACTGTTGATGTTGTGGTGTTGATCGCTGCGGTGGCGGCCGCGATTGGAATCGGTTTGTCGCTGCGTGGCAGCGTCACATCGGTTGAAGCATTCTTGTTGGGTGGCCGTAATCTTCCTTGGTGGGCCATCTTGGGATCGATTGTGGCCACCGAGACAAGTACCGCGACGGTACTGAGTCTGCCTGGCGTGGCCTTTGGGCCGACCGGAATGAAATTCCTTCAGTTGGCGCTGGGCTACATCGTGGGGCGTTCGCTGGTGGTGGCATTTCTGCTGCCGCTGTTTTTCAAGGGCCAGCTATTTAGCGCCTATGAGGTTCTCGGCGTGCGGTTCGGCAGTCTAGCGAAACGCGTTGCGTCGGTGCTCTTTTTGGTAACACGCAATCTCGGCGATGGACTGCGTCTATTTCTGGCGGCCATTGTGCTACAGAAACTGGCCGGTTGGCCGTTCGTCCCATGCGCTTGTTTGATCGGATTGATCACGATCCTATACACCTATTTTGGCGGCATGCGGTCGGTGGTGTGGAACGACTGCATCCAGCTGGTGATCTATGTTGTTGGTGGATTGGTGACCGTTGGTGTGATTGGAAACAGCCTGCCAGGTGGCTGGTCAACATTTTGGGACTACGCCGCTGCGCACGACAAGCTGAACGTCTTGCAGTGGCAACCACCAGCTAGCGCCGTTGCGGACGGTTGGTGGAAATGGCTGATTTCCGATCCATTTAGTGCATGGGCGGCAATCATCGGCGGCGCGATATTGACGCTCGGAACGCACGGCACGGACCAGATGATGGTGCAGCGGTATTTGAGCGCTCGCAGCCAATCAGATGCTAGCCGCGCCATCCTGCTGAGTGCGGTGGTCGTGTTGCTGCAGTTTGCGCTGTTCTTGTTTATCGGCGTCCAGCTGGCTTGTTACTACTCCTTTCATCCGGACGTTACCTTTGATACTGCCGACGAAGTTTTTGCCCACTACATCGTCAACTCGTTTCCCAGCAATACGGGCTTAGTAGGCATCTTATTGGCCGCGATTTTGGCTGCCGCCATGTCGACTCTGTCGAGTTCTCTGAACGCGAGCGCGTCTGCGGTGGTTAACGATTTGTACTTGCCTTCGCAGGAAACTCAACCGACCACGGACCAAGTTTTGCGGCTTTCCAAACGCCTGACGATTGGATTCGGAATCCTGCAAATTGGTATTGGGATCTGGGCGACTACCTTTGATGAGGCTGTGGTCAGCAATGCGCTGTCGATCGCCGGCTATTCTGCTGGCTTGCTCCTGGGGCTGTTCATGCTGGGCGTGTTGACTCAACGCGTGGGGCAAACCAGTGCGATTTCGGGGGCCGCGGTTGGGTTGCTGGTGCTGTTGTTTGTTCAATTCGCGGCCCCGTATCTGGGCTGGTCCGTGGCTTGGCCCTGGTATGCCGCCATTGGCGCCTGCACTACATTCGCTACAGGCTATGCCCTTCAGTTTGTCCTGCCCGCCCGCTCAACCATCTAGAGGAATCCCATGATCACCATGTCGCATCGAGCCGCAATACGTTGTCGCTGGCACCGCCGCGTTTTGCTTGCCCCGAACAGAATTGGCAAACTAGGCTTGGTTCTGCTCATCGTCGCGAGCCAGTTTCTCTTGATCCAACCTGCCAAGGGGCAGTACCTGCCTGTGGCGGAGCCCGAGTCCGTGGGCTTCGACAGCGATCGCTTGGCTGGCATCGCTGAGTTGGTGGAAAAAGGAATCCAAGCCGGCCAGATGCCGGGCTGCGTTATCTGTTTTGGACGGCATGGCAAGATCGCCTATAGCCAGGCGTTCGGTAATCGGCAGGTCCGAGATCCCGCGGTTCCTATGACCGAGGATACCGTTTTCGACATGGCTTCAATTACCAAACCCGTAGCCACCGCCAGCAGCATCATGCTACTGGTCGAGCGAGGTCAGTTGCGTTTGCATGATCGAGTGGTCAAGTACCTGCCCGAGTTCGCTCCGCATGGAAAGGATCGGATTACGGTGCATGACTTGTTGGTGCACCAAAGTGGATTAATACCGGATAACCCGTTGAGGGACTATACCGAGGGGCCGAAGGTGGCTTGGCAGCGAATCTGTGACTTGAAGCTGGTCGCGCCACTGGGAACCACTTTCAAATACTCCGATGTCAACTTTATCGTGCTGGCCAAGTTAGTTGAGGCGATTACCGAGCAGGACGTCAACCAGTTTTCGAGGCAACATATCTTCGAGCCATTGGGCATGCGTGAAACCGGGTTTTTGCCAAGCGATGCATTGCGAGCTCGCGCGGCCCCTACTGAGATGAGGAATGAACAATGGATGCGCGGCGAAGTTCATGATCCGCGCGCTTTTGAACTAGGTGGAGTGGCCGGGCACGCGGGGCTGTTTTCCACGGCCCGCGATTTGGCCGTATACGCGCAGATGATGCTGGGCGAAGGTACCCTGCGTGTGCCCGGCCATGATGGCGACCGCAATGTGCAGGTATTTTCGCCACTCACCGTGCGGCGGATGACTGCCGCTTATCCAGTCTCCAGCGGCTGGAGAGGATTGGGGTGGGACAAGCAAACGGGCTACTCCAGCAATCGAGGGGACTTGCTGAGCTGGTCAGCCTTCGGCCATGGCGGGTTCACTGGCACCGTGTTGTGGATTGATCCAGAGCTGGATTTGTTTTTTATCTTCCTTAGCAATCGAGTGCACCCTGAAGGGAAAGGCAGTGTGAATCATCTAGCGGGGCAAATTCTAAACCGTGTCGCCAGTTCGCTTCGCGATGTTGATGCCGTCATGCCGCCGGCGGGTGTTCCCGTGCTGACGGGGATCGACGTCTTGCAGCGTGATAATTTCCGGCAGCTGACTGGCAAACGAGTGGGCTTGATCACGAACCATACTGGACTCAATCGTGAGGGGGTCGCCAGCTACGAGTTGCTCAACCGGTCCCCAGCGGTGCAATTGACGGCCCTGTTCAGCCCGGAGCATGGCTTTGCTGGGCAATTAGACACACCGGAGATCGCGGATAGTACTGCCGGTTCGACTGGGCTGACCGTGTATAGCTTGTACGGAAAGACAAGGCGACCAACGGAGAGCATGCTGGCCGACGTGGACGTGCTGGTATTCGACATTCAAGATATTGGAACCCGCTTCTACACCTACATTTCGACCATGGGTGAAGCCATGCAGGCCGCGGCCGAGTTTGGCAAGTCGTTTGTCGTGCTCGATCGACCCAATCCCATCGGTGGTGTGCGCGTCACAGGACCCATGCTGGATCCTGGCAAAGAGTCGTTCGTCGGGTTTCATCGCCTGCCCGTGCGTCACGGTTTGACGGCGGGTGAACTGGCGAAGTTATTTCAAGCGGAGCTCAAATTGGACCTGGATCTCGAGATCATCGCGTGCGAGGGCTGGTCGCGCGAGGCAACCTGGGAGTTGACCCAGCTGATGTGGGTCAACCCATCGCCGAACATGCGTAGCCTAAATCAAGCATTTCTGTACCCGGGGATCGGATTACTGGAAACAACAAATCTCTCCGTTGGTCGCGGAACCGACACGCCGTTTGAAGTGGTTGGTGCTCCTTGGATTCGCGGACGAGAGTTGGCCGCTTATTTGAACGCCCGCAGTGTTCCAGGTGTTCGTTTTGTGCCGATCGAATTCACCCCCGAGGCCAGCAAGTTTGAGGGAGAGGCATGCCAAGGCGTCAATGTAGTTGTCGTCGACCGAGATCGTTTGGCAGCGGTCAGGCTGGGCTTGGAGATCGCCGGTGCGCTGCGAAAGCTGTATCCTGACGACTGGCAAACGACTCACTTCAATCGTCTGCTCGGTAACGATAGCGTGTTTCAGAGTATCGTGGACGGCGAACCGATTCAGGATACTTGGCTAAAGTCACAGGCAAATGTGGATGACTTTCTGCGGAAGCGCCAAGCTTGCATGATCTATCCGGCACGTTAGTACGCACCGCATGGCTGGTCATCGATGTCTCAGCAACGGAAGTTCCTAGAACTGTTAACACGGCTCACTCTGATAAACGCTCGCGTTACGGCTCGCGCCAAGATATGGATTTGTGAAGACACCGATCCGCGAATGTACTGAGTTGGCACGTTCTTGTTTCGAAGGTTGGGAGTTCCGGTGAAGACCCAAGTTGGATTGGAAGGTCTACGAGCGAATCCTCTGCCTGCTTTGTCGGGTCGTCGCCTGGGGCTGCTGCTGAATCAAGCATCCGTCGACACCCAAGGGCATCTTGCCTGCGATGTTATTGACGAAGTCTACCCCGGGCAACTGGTCAAGCTGTTTTCGCCTCAACACGGTCTGTGGGGTGAACAGCAAGCCAATATGCGAGAAACGCCACACGGTCATTACGACCCACTCGATCTGCCGGTGATGAGTCTGTACAGCGAGACTCGCCGTCCATCGGCGGAGATGCTGGCCGACATCGATTGTCTGGTTGTCGATCTTCAGGATGTGGGGACGCGTGTCTATACGTTTGTTTGGACGTTGCTGGAGTGCATGCTGGCATGCGCCGAGCACCAACGATCGTTGGTGGTCTTGGATCGCCCGAATCCGTTGGGCGGTACGGTGATGGAAGGTCCCGATTTAGACCGCTCGCTGTTCAGTTTCGTCGGAGGCGCCGCCATTCCGCTGCGTCATGGTTTGACGATGGCCGAGTTGGCCAGATTATTCGCTCACGAGTTGCACCTGGAGTTGGATCTCAGTTGGGTGCCGCTCCAGCACTGGAGACGTGGGTGGAATTACTGGGAGACGGGGCGCGCCTGGAACTGGCCGTCGCCGAACATGCCGACGGTGACCACTGCCCTGCTCTACCCTGGAATGGTTTTGTGGGAAGGCATCAATCTGTCAGAAGGTCGCGGAACCACGAGACCATTCGAAGTCGTCGGCGCTCCGTTCTTGGATGCCCGTTCGTGGTTGGAACGGTTACAGCCATTCGCATTGCCGGGGCTCCAAGTTAGCCCGACCCGTTTTGTACCCACGTTTGACAAATGGGCCGACCAACGCGTGTGTGGGCTCGATTTACGGGTCGTGGATCCGCAGCAAGTGCGAAGCGTGGCCACCTCGGTGGCACTCCTGTTGACGGCGGCTGCGTTGTCTCCAGGAGAATTCAAATGGTTGGATCCACCTTACGAGTACGACACCGTCAACTGGCCCATCGATATTCTCTTTGGAAACGGACGGTTGCGTGAGGCAGTGACCTCGCTCGGAGAGACCGCACCCGATCCAGGGTTGGTCGAATCGTTGATTAGCTGGGATGAGGCCAGCTGGCGGGCGCGGATCGAACCCATCTTGTTGTATCACTGACAACGGTACAGGCAACTGCGCCCTTGCGATGCAGCTTAGCCGGCTAGGGTCGGTAGCTTCTTGCCTTGCAGCTGGTAGACGTAGCGGAGTACTTCGGCGACCGCCGCATATTGTTCGACTGGAATGGTTTCACCAATTTCGACTGTCTTGTACAACGTCTGGGCGAGTGGTTTGCGTTCAACCACCGGCACACCCGATTGCAAAGCAAGTTTTCGAATGCGAGCGGCTACGTGCCCAGCGCCTTTGGCCAACACAACAGGCGCCGCCATGGTGTCCACGTCGAATTTGACGGCGATGGCCAGTTCCGTGGGGTTGGTGATGACCACATCCGCGTCGGGCACGGCCGATTGAATTCGATTCATCATCAACTGGCGTTGGACTGCCCGTCTTCGGGCGACGAGCTGCGGATCGCCGTTCATCATCTTCATCTCTTCACGCAGCTCTTCGTCGGTCATCTTCAGGTCCTGCTCTAACTTCCACCACTGGAATCCATAGTCCAGAAGCGCCAGTAGCAGCAAGACGATGGCCGTGCGGAGACACAGATCCATGGTGGTCGACCAGACCAGACCGCCCACGTCCCAAGCGGACAGGGATTGGGCAGTCAGAATCAAATCCCAGCGCCCCCACAATCCCAAGGCGATCACCAACGTGACCAAACCGACCTTGAGTAATCCAAAACCTAGCCGTGCTACGTTAGGTAGTGCCACCAAACGCTGCGCGCCCTTGAAGGGGTCGATGCGCTTCCAATCCAAGTTGAGTTTTTCCGGCAGGAACAGAAACCCAACTTGAAAAAAGTTGTTCACCAGGGCGATACCGCAGACTCCACACATCAGCGGAAGCAGCGTCCATAAGCACTCTTGGAATGCGGAACCGACCAATCCAGCTGCCGAAACGCCATCGATGTCCCAATAGCGATCTTGCGTGAAGCCCGCCTTCATGATGAGCGCGATCGAGTTCAAGATCTTGGGGCCGGACCACCACAACAATCCCACCGCCAACAACAGCACGAGAGCCGATCCTAGGTCCTGACTGCGCGCCACCTGGCCTTGCTCGCGCGCCTTTTGGCGGCGATGCGGTGTGGCGTCATGTTTCTTCTCGCCCGCGGACTCGGCCACATGTTCTCCGTGTGCTTACTACGCCAGTTTCGTCGTGAGAGTCAGTTTATTGGGCCACAATGCGATGGCAGCTATCGATCCAGAAGGCCAGTTCGTTTTGATAGACCCACGTCAGGCCACCGACCGACATGAACAGCAATGTCAGCAACGCCATGGCGTTGATATTGAATCCGATGGCCAGCAAATTTAACTGCGGCAACGTCCGAGCCAACAATCCGGTGATCAAGTTCGCCAGCAACAGAGCGGTAGCCAGTGGAGCGGCGGCACGAATACCGATGATGAACGTGTGACGGAGGACCGTTTCGATTTCGCTCAGCCATGCAGAAGTAAATTGCACGTCCCCCACCGGATACCGAGTGAAGCTTTCCAAGCAGCACTCCATCAGATGGCGGTGGCCGCCCACTAGCAACAGAATGACCATGGCCAGCCATCCCAACATATTGGAAATGACAGGCATCTCTTCATTGGATCCGGGGTCCACGGCGGTCGCCAAATCGAAGCCTGCCAAGTGCCCGACGGCCTGGCCGGCGATTTGCAAACTGGTGACAGCCATCAAAATGACGCTACCCAACAAGACTCCCAGCAGGACTTCGGCGGCTAGAGCGATGCCAATGGTCAGCACATTGGTGGGCATCGGTTGTGCGGTCGAGATGGCAGCAGGTAGTAGCAACATGGCCGCCCCCATCGCTAGCAGAGCTCGGAAACGCATGGGCACGGCTGCGGTTCGCGTGGGCGGCGCCATCATCAGCGGTGGGCTAATGCGTGCTAGGACGGAGATAAAGACCCATAGCGGTTGGCTAAGTAGGCCCAGTACGGCGTCACCCATCGGAATTCGGCTTCTCGGTGTTTCGTGCGATTGCCACGCACAGCTTGTTCACAATGAAACCTCTGGTAGCTGCTGAACTGGAATCGAATTAACGGCTAACTACATCAGGGATTTGAACAAACGTGGCTCGCGTATACTCCACCATCCGGTCGGCAATCCATGGCAGGCACAGCACTAGCGCTAAGACCATGGCCACAATTTTGGGAACTGCATTCAACGTCTGATCTTGAATTTGAGTCAAGGCTTGCATCAAGCTGATAATCAGTCCGACCAACATGCCCATGATGAGCAACGGAGATCCAATTACCATCGCGGTTAGCACGGCCGCTCTGACCAATTCCACAGCATCACCGGTTTCCATGGCGCATCTTCCCTATGCAAGTGTCCCAAAGCTGTCCAGCAGCATGCCGACGACCAGGTGCCAGCCGTCGATCAGCACAAACAGCAACAATTTGAATGGCAACGAGATCATGGCGGGCGGCAGCATCATCATTCCCATCGAGATCGTTACCGAGGCGACAACCAGATCGATCAGGAGGAATGGCAGAAAAATCTGAAAGCCCATCAGGAATGCCGTCTTCAGTTCGCTCAACATATAGGCTGGCAACAGCACGGTTAGCGGAACTTCTTCGAACACGCTGGGAGCGGTGCCGCCCGGGTTGTAGTACTCGTAGAACAGGTGCACGTCGTCTTCGTTGCCCGCCATGTCGATCTGGCGAATCATGAAATCGCGGACTGGCAGCACACCCGCCTCCCAGGCTTGTTGCATCGTCATCGTGGATCCGGGAGCCGTGTAAGGCGCGATTGATTTTTGGTAGACCTGGTTCCAAACCGGAGCCATGACAAACATCGTCATGAACAGCGAGATTGACGTAATGACTTGGCTAGGAGGTAACTGTCCAGTACCCAACGCCTGACGTAATAGGCCCAAAACGACGATGATGCGGACATAGCAAGTGGTCATCAGCAGAATCGCCGGTGCCAGGCTGAGAACAGTCAGCAGCAGCAGAATTTGCAAACTGCTGGTTAGTCCCTCTCGGCTCGTCCACTTTTCGGGACCGCTCAGGAGAAAACTCTCTGCCGAAGCGTTGGAGTCGGCCGTTTGCTCACGAGCCTGCAGCGATTGCGACACTTGGTCGAACAGTCTTTGAGGTCCAAAAGCAGAGGCATCGCCAGTGACGTCGCCCTGGGCCCACAGCCCGCCGGCGGGCAACAGGCATAAGGCGATACTCAATAATAACGTTCTGATCCGTTGACTCATGTGGCAGCTCCTTGTTGCAACACGGAGCGAAAGGACTGTGTGATGCTGCCGGGCTGGCTGCTTTCGCACTGTCCAGCCAGTTTGTCGACCTCCAAGGGATCTGAGATCTCGCTCAATGTCCGTGCTTCGCCTTGCACCAGACTGACCAGGACCAACTTCGATCCGAAGCGGACCAGTACCAACTGCTGTCGGGCTGCCAATGGAGTGCGTCCGAGTACGCTGACTACCTGTTTGGGAAGGGCGCCCGTCACCGAAGAGTTGATGGACTTGCGGTAGCACCAGGCCACTCCCAGAAATAGACCGATGACCAGCAAGAGGCTGGAACCAACGGAAACCATGGTTTGCAACGTGCCTTGACGCGCTGGCGAGCTGTCTTCATCGCTGCGGTCGCCGCGCGGAGCCAGCGGAGTTCGTTTCGCACGTGTGGAGTCACCGCCTCCCACTTCTCTGAGCCCGGCGCCGGCAGATGCTACCGTTCTTGCCTCTCCAACGGAGTTGTTTGGCGTGCGCGGTGCCGGCTGAGTGTCACTGGCTGTGACGACGGGATAGTGCGCTCGCGGTTGATCGGAGAGACCTGTTGGTGGGGAAGCCGGTGCAGCGTGCTGCCAGCTAGTGGAATCCTGTGGAGAGCGTAGGTGCGAACTTGATTCGCCGGCCACCAGCGCTTGGCTGCCGCCGCCGGATAGGACAGGTGGTTGCGCACTAGACGTGCGAACGGTCATGCACAGCAGCAGAACCCAGGCCAATTGGCCGAACTGTTGCCACCGCCTGGCGGCATGGAATGTGGGTCTCATCGGCGACATCCTTGTCGACACGCATTTGGACCGGCCAATTGCACCGCTTCGGGAGAACGGTCTTCGGCTAGCCGGCCAGTTAATCTAGCAAGTCGTCCGAGCCCAGCAATTCGGCGACTCGCACGCAAAAGTTATCGTTCAGTACCAGAATTTCTCCACGAGCGACCAGACGTCCATTGGCGTAGAGATCGACCGGATCTCCGGCCAATTTGTCCAAGGTGACCACGGATCCCCGTCGCAGTTTCAAGACGTCCTCCAACAACATCTTGGTGCGGCCTAATTCAATCTTGAGATCCAGATCCACGTCCCGCAGCAGCTCAATGGACGCCTTTTCCGGCGGACCTTCCTCGCCGATTAGATCTTGTAGCTGAAATGGTTGAGCGGCCGCCGCACCTGGTTCGGCATCCAATTCGTCGATGGCAGCTTCCGCGTCTTCCAGCAGCTGGGCAGCTTTCTCACTGACTGCTGCGCCCGAACCAGCCGATGGAGCCGGGGCGGCTGACTCGGCAGCATCCTCGGCCGGTTGTTCGGTAGCGTCGTCGGTTGAACTCATAGCCGGTTGCCTCCTGCAATCCCAGCCAATGGCAGCTATTCTTCGTAGACTTGAAAGCCTGGACTGGGGAAGGACACGCCCAAGATTGGCGGGATATCCTGGGCATCTTCTTCACCGTCTGCCAAGACCTCATTACTTGTTGCAAGTATTCGGCGCTGGATCAAGCCCAACTGGTTCTCCATCAAGTCATCAATGGTAGCTAAACGGACTTCCAACATGATGCGGTGTTGAAATCGCGCTTTCTTTTTCTCAAACAGCTCCTCCATCCGCTTTTCGTCTTTGGCGTAGATCGTGCAGTACAAGGGAAAATCCACTCGATAGTTGCGATCCGAGCCTGGCGGGATAAAGGTCACACCGTAGTCGCCCAGTGGAAATTCCATCGTCTCGTGCTCGTCGTCGATGGTCTCTTCGCCATCGTCGATCATGCTGGCTTCGACCTTGTTGATCAGCCGAGCCTCCGCCAGCGCAGCTACATCGTCGGCGCTGGGCACCATGAAGAAGAAGATGAAGGTTTCGACCATCACGACCAGACCGATAAAGCCCGCAACCATGATCTTGGGCAGCATCGAGGGCTTGGCTGGCGCTTCTTCCTCGGCGGCAGGGTTTTGAGTTTCTTCAGCCATGGTCGATTACTCCGCGTTTTCGCTGTCTACGAATTTTTCATTACGTTCGTCGGCAGTTCCCACCAAGTCGTCGACCGTTTCTTCCAACAGGAATACTTCGACTCGGGGATTGAGCCGCATTTTGTCGGGGTCGCTGGACAGGTACATGGGTTCCGAGGCTCCGGCGGGCGCGCAGCGAATCCGCTCCGTGGGGAAACCATGGGTTTCCACCAAGTAGTTCATCACCGTGCGACAGCGTCGGTACGCCAGATCCATGGCATCCATGGGGTTGGCACCTTGGGCCGCCAACTGCTGGGCTGTGTGCCCACGGATTTCAATCTTTTGTGGCTTCCCGCTGAGCTGTTCTACTTCTTTGGCCAGGGCAGCGCGAGCTTGCTCGCTCAGTTCGAACGTGCCGCTTTCAAAGAACACAACCGTGCCGATAGCCGTGTTGCCTCCCGGTCGAATAATGCGCACTCGCTCTTCTTCGCCCACAGGCGCCTTGGTGGGCACACCGCCTTTGTGCGTGTCCTTTTTCTTCGCTCGGCTGGCCGTGGATAGCATCCGAAACTGGCTGGACCGCGAGCGGTGATCGCCTGGAGAAACACTATCCATGGACAACTCATGACCGAATCGTTGTTTCATCGATTCGACCATCGCCTGAAATTTTTCGTCTTTTTTGATTTCGCTCATCGACACGAGCATGATGAAGAACGTCAACAACAGCGACATCATGTCACCGAAGGTAACGACCCACTCAGGTATGCCCATTGCCTCGTCTTCATCATCCATTGCGACTGCTCCTAATCCTTGACTGGTCGTTTCTTGGGATGGAGATACGTCAACAGGCGTTGTTCAAGTGCGCGAGGACTTTCGCCAGATTGAATGGCCAGTACGCCACGCACGACCAACTCCATCGCATTTAGCTCGTACTTGCTGAGCAAGCCCAGCTTTTCCGCAAACGGTTGAAAGCCAACGTTGGCCGCGATGGCTCCGTACAGCGTGGTGATCAACGCGACCGCCATACCAGCACCGATGCCGGAGGGATCCGACATGTCGCTGAGCATCATAATCAGACCCATCAGGGTCCCGATCATCCCGTAGGCCGGAGCAAATCGAGCCAATTGGTCCAGTATCGATTTGCCCTCCTTGTGGCGACGGGCCACGGCTTCCATCTCGGTGCGCATGACCGATTCGATCGTGGCCGCATCATTGCCGTCGATGGCCATCTGCAAACCGGATTTGATAACCGGCTGTGTGACGTCGGCCATCTTGCTCTCGAGGGCCAAAAGGCCGTCGCGTCGGGCGATCTCTGCCAATTCGACCAATTGTTGGATGATCGCCAGCAGGTCGTCTTGCTTGTTCAAAAAAGCTTTCTTCATCACCATTGGCAACGCCAAAAAGCTCTTTAATGGAAATGCCATCATGCCGGCAGCCATCGCACCTCCGACCACCACCGCAAAGGATGGAATGTCGATAAAGGCCGAGAACGGGGCTTTACCCATCATGATGGAGACCAAGATCAGGCCTACAGCCAGGAGAAAACCCGCGAGTGAAGTGATGTCCACTGATCTTTACTCCGTGCAAATCGCATCTGGTTTCGGCATCAGCGACGGCAGCATGGCCTTGCGCTGTTGATAGTCCACGGCTCTCTCAACCACCTGGTCCATGTCCTCGCTGACCACAATTCGTTCGCCAGAGACCAACGTGACATACGTGTCGGGACGCTGTTCGACGTATCGAATCAGTTCCGCGTTCAAAATGAATGGTTGGCCGTCCAGCCGAGTTAGCTTGATCATCAAACGAGGTCATCTGAGAACTGTGTCATCCGAAAACGGTCGGTTTGCGGTTGAGCACCGCGTACAGAACTTCCATGGAAACGTAGGTCACAGATAAGCGACTTGACGGCGGGCTCGCAAAAAAAGCACGTTAGCCCGTTCAATCCCTGAGATCGTCAAAGCTGCTACAGGAGGACCGCGCCAAGAAAAGAGCTTCGATGCGAGCGCTAGCGAGTTTTTCGGGGAGGGGCAATTGGAGAACCATGAATTGCCAACGCAGACGCTTCGCCAAACGGTCTCGCCCATGGCCTCTCCGGCCGTGACCGCGTCCGACGCTCTCAGAGGGAGAACGATGACACAGTGGTCCGCACGACCCGCTCTAGCTGGGGTCTTCGATGAAATGTACGTAGCTATCGTAGCGGCGGGGATCGATGCGGCCATCCGCGACGGCGTCACGGACGGCGCAGTCGACTTCGTGAATGTGCGTGCAATCTGGAAACCGGCAATGGCTGACGTACGGCCGGATGTCCCGGAACAGGCTGGCAATTTCCTCGCTGGCGATGTCCCATAGCTCCAGCTGGCGGATGCCAGGGGTGTCGATGATGTATCCGCCAGCTTCCAGTGGGATCAACTCCGCTGTGGTTGTCGTGTGTTTGCCTTTCGAGTTGTCTGTGCTGACCGGTTGAACTCGCAACCCTAGGCCGTCTTGGGTTCCATTCAGTAGCGAACTCTTGCCAACACCGCTTTGTCCGGTCACCACCGTTTGCCGCTGCTGGGTCAACTGCCGCAATTGCTCGATTCCCCATCCTCGTTCGGCGCTAGTCAGCAGAGTTTGGTAGCCTAGCTGAGCGTAGACGCCCACCAGCGGCATGAACTCTACTGGTTCGACTAGATCTGCTTTGTTGATCACGATAATGGGTTCGAGAGAGGCCTGTTCCGCGGTGACCAGGAAACGATCAATTAAGTGAGGTTTGAGATCTGGTAGAGCCGCGCTGGCCACGATGATCACCAGGTCCACGTTGCTGACCAGTACGTGTCTTCGACCGCGACTGGTGCGGCTCAGCACGCCACGGCGCGCTTTCACGGACAAGATGATGCCCTGCCGAGTGCCTTCCGGTCGAAAGACGACGATGTCGCCGGCCGCGACCACGTGCCGCTGATCGGTAGAGATGGACTTCAGAACTTGCCGGATCGCGCAACGATACTCGCGTCCATCATCTTGTCGAACGACGCACTCCAGACCATGCACTCTTAGTACGCGTCCGGTTTGGGCGGTCGGATCATCGATTTGCATATCGACGGACAACCCGTCGCCGGTTTCTTCCGCCGGCTGCCCAACGACGGTTCGATGCCTGGTAAGGTCGCCCTTGCCGCTGACTCGTTCGCGCGAGGCGAACGCAGCGTCGTCCAAGTCGTCCTGCTCGAATTTCTGAGTCAGATCGGAGTGGCGCTGCCGAGCTTGATAGTTCTTCTTGAACTGAGTCCGCGTCTTGGAGCGCCGAGGCTTCTTCGACATCGTCTCAGGCTCCGCTACCAACCACGCGTTGACTCACCTGTCAGCTGACCGTGTTTTCGGACGGGGAACTCTCCGCGGGACTTTCACTGGCTCCACCGTCGGCTTCCGGGCCAGCATCAGCGGGCGAAGCCGTGTCGCCGGCATGAGAATCGGAAGACTTTGCCGGCTCCTTGCTGCTGGCGTTGTTGGACGCATGTTCCGCGGCCTGCTTGTCTAGCTTCGCCTCGATTTCGGCCAGGCTGCCATGGATCGAGGGTCCAATCAAATCCTCGATCTCCTGTTCGCTAATCTCCTCCTCCTTGAGCAATGATCGCGTTACGTCTTCCAGGTTCTGCCGTTTGTCCATCAACAGATCGAACGCTCGGGTGCTGGCTTCGTTCAGTATTCGAGCCACCTCACCATCAATCATCTCTTGAGTGTGTTCGCTGAACTGCCGCTGCTGGTGCATTTCACGGCCTAAGAAAGGATCTTCGTCGGACGTCTTGTAGCTGACCGGTCCCAGTTTGGGGCTCATGCCCCAGTGCGTCACCATTCGGCGGGCCATGCTGGTCGCGCGTTCCAGATCGTTTTCGGCGCCGACGGTGGTCTCATCGTAGATCATTTTTTCGGCCGCTCGTCCGGCGAGCAGCACTACCAGTTGATCACTCAATTCGCCTTCGCTGGAGCTCACGCGGTCTTCGGTGGGAATAATCTGTGTGCTGCCCAGGGAGCGACCGCGCGGAATAATCGTCACTTTGTGAACACGCTGTGCACCCTCCAAATACCAGGCGGCCAGCGTGTGGCCAGCTTCGTGGTAGGCGGTCTTTTCCTTTTCGTCGTCTTGCAGGACTTCTTCCCGTTTGGCACCCATCAGCACTTTGTCGCGGGCGTGGTCAAAGTCATCCATGCCGACTCGTGTCTTGTCGTTGCGAGCCGCCCACAGGGCTGCTTCGTTCACCACATTGCGAATGTCGGCTCCGGTTAACCCGATGGTAATGGCTGCCAAGCGGTTCAAATCGACGTCGTTGTCGAGCGGCACGTCGCGGGTGTGGACCTTGAAGATCTCCAGGCGCCCCTTGCTGGTCGGCCGCCCGACGGTGATGTGGCGGTCAAAGCGGCCGGGCCGCAGCAGCGCTGGATCGAGTACGTCGGGTCGGTTGGTGGCCGCGACCACGATCACGGAGTCCGCCCCGGAGAAGCCATCCATCTCGCTCAAGATCTGGTTCAGCGTTTGTTCACGCTCGTCGTGTCCGCCTCCCAATCCCGCGCCGCGTTGGCGACCAACTGCGTCGATTTCATCGATGAAGATGATTGCAGGCGCATTTTCCTTGGCGTTCTGAAACAGGTCGCGCACGCGGCTGGCACCGACGCCGACAAACATCTGAATGAATTCGCTACCATTGACCGAATAGAACGGTACTCCGGCTTCGCCCGCAATGGCTCGAGCTAGCAGCGTCTTGCCGGTTCCCGGAGGGCCGTTGAGCAAGACACCTTTGGGAATGCGTCCACCGAGCCGTTGAAATTTTTCGGGCGCCTTCAGAAACTCCACAATCTCTTGCAGATCCGCTTTGACACCTTCCAGTCCAGCGACGTCGGCAAACGTGGTCTGTTGGTCGCTGGGTTCATAGCGCTTCGCGGTCGAGCGGGAGAAACTGGACAGGAAGCCACCACCACCCATAATTTGGTCGCGCGTGCGGCGGAACATCATCCACACCACGATCATCAGTGCGATCGGCAGCCCGATCAGCAAGAAAAACATCATGTACTGCAGCGCGTCGCCGTTATTGTTCTTGACGCTGAAGTTCTGCTGGGAATCGACGGCCTCGTTGATTCGCTCGGTGGCGCCTTCCAGCAACTGCACGTGAAACAGTTTCTTTAGCTTGGCCGATTCACCTTGGGCTGGCTCGATGGGATCGCCGTTTTCGTCGTACTTGACCGGACGATCCGGTGGCACTTTGAACACGCCAACAGCACTCGAGCCCGTGACCTCGATCCGCTGAATGTTTTCCGCTTCTAGTTGCCGCAAAAAGAATCCGTATTCGATCTCCTCGCGGTTCATCGACGGCCACAGGGCGCGCAGCACCAGGAATCCCAGCAGCAGAATCAGGATGACGGGCCAGAATTGGTTGCGTCGTGGAGCGGTTGGATCGCCAGACTTGCCAGCTTGTGGACGCTGGTTGTTTTCCATTCAAGTAACCTACAGGATGACAAAACGGCCGGGAGCGGCTCAGGCAGTGCAAACTCGATCAACACCCATCGGCACCCTAGGCCGGCGATCAATTGCCCGAATCTTCATTCTATCGCGCAACCCCCCAACGTGTGCACCCCGCCACCGCGAGCCGGCCCTAATGCGCTCTGGTGAATCAAGGGAAATTGACGAGTTCGACGTGGACACTTCAATCTTAGCCGCCTAGCAAGTCGCGTGTCGGACGAGTTGCCGCGACCGTGCAGGCTCTGGTCGCAGTACCAGGGACGCCAGACGCAGCGACCGACATGTTCCTGGTCAGTGGGTTCTGGACACTGTGTTCTGGACACTGGGGCTGGCCGGTTGCCCCCAGCGCCTAGC
>JANQOL010000810.1 GCA_028289675.1 Pirellulaceae bacterium | reverse complement strand
ATGCCGGTCCATTTAGCGCCCGTCTGCTGACCAATTCCACACTGCCGCCGTGGTTCCGAGATCCACCTGAAGTGCAGGCTGCGGCTCGACAGGCCGCGGAGCACTGCACCGCTCAAGGGGTCGACATCGCCCAGCTGGCGTTGCAGTTTTGCTTACAGCAGCCCGACATCTCCACAACCGTCGCGGGCAGCGCCAACCCAGACAACATCCGCAAGTGGGCTGAGTGGGCTGCGGCTCCGCTCAACGAAACCCTACTCGCCGAAGTTCACGAGATCTTCAAGCCAGTCCGAAACGTGGGACACGAAGAAGGATTACCGGAAAACAACTGACTGGACTGCGCAGCTATTGGCTAACAGGCGACTCGCTGAAAACCAGCAAGTGTGGCCTTGGCCGAGAGACAGAACTTCCAGCTGCTATTTGGCACTACCGGAGTTCGTCAACCAATCATTCAGAGCCGCCAAGACGTCTTGACGCCGATCTGTTCCATCGCTTTGGATGAAGTGGTGATCGACAGGCCACATTTGATAGGTCAAGTTCTGCTTGCCCAGTCGCGTAAATTCTAGCTGCAGGGCTTCGCCGCTTTCGCATGGAGTATTGCGATCGTCCCTGCAGACCGCGGCAAAGATGGGAACATCCAACTGGACATAAGCGCCCATCGCAGGCCGGAAGAATGTGGACCATCGCAGGTAGGTATGGCCATACCAAGATTGGTCGGTAGCGGACGGCGCGGCAAAGATTTTCTTGTAGGCAGCGTTCAGTTCCGCGATCTCGCGTTCGCACTCCTCTGCGGTCAACTCCCCACGCAACATCGCCTTACGCTTCATCAACGTAAGGTCCGTCATCTGTGACAGCGCGCCGGGCGAAAGCACCGCCAGGTGTGTGGGTAAAGGCGATTTGGCAGCCACCCAAGGCGCCACGTCAGCACCTTCGGAGTGTCCGACCAAGACTACCTTGCTCCGGTCAACCCACGGCTTCTTCACGAGCTCTTGCAAAACTGTGACGGCGGCATCGACACGATACTCCAAGCTGAGTCGCGTCTCGTACGCCTCAGACCGCATGTCCTCCTCTTGCCCGAAAAACGGCACGCCCGGCTTGCCAATGACGACGTAGTGACAGCCTTTGAAATCGCGGCCATCAAACATCAAACTGCAGTAGATCTGAGGCGACTTGCCGTAAAAGATCGGCGTCGCTCCCGAACCTTGAAAGTACAAAACCAAAGGGAGCTGTTGCGACGTGTCTAACGGCCCTCCGTCGGTCGAGGCAAAACAATGCAGTGGATCCGGCTGCCCATCAAAGCTGCTATTCACTTCAAATGGAGTAAGCCCAAATCGTTCCGGTTTGGGCGCGACTTGTCGGGACTTGTCCTTGTTGGCCGACGAATCCTGGGCCTGACTTTGCTGCAAGCTGACAAGAAAGACAAACATCAGGCAGCTTCGCAAAAGCATGTTCACAGTCGATTGGCAGCTCATACGTTTTGATCAGTTAGAAGTTGTTGTTGGCGGGTGCGTCATAGGTCCGTCCTAATGTCCAATAGCACTTGCCATCAATGGTTGCCACGACGGCCAACTTCTTGCATCAAAAAAGCACGCATCTTGCCCTTCGCCACTTGCGCCTCGTTCCAACTCACCATCTCCATCCTCGTATTCCGACTCCCAACTCCCCTGTTCCCTTCGCTCTCCCGGTCATCCCCGGCTCTGCACTCCCAATTGAACTCGTCAACCGACGACCTCCGGCAAGCGGCACACAGGAGTCGAACCAGCGGGCATCATCGCCAGCATGACCTGGAAACAGCGAGCATTGACGAACGGGCCATACTGGCCCGCGGAAAATGCATCGGCTGCAAGACTCGGCTACCAGCCCCGAGAGCACCTGAAAACGCTTGGAATATTTTCCTGCGACTTGACAAACCACAGGCCATTGGCGACCGTAATGAATGAATCTCTAGGCCTTTATGTCGTATCTGTCTATTTCGATGCACCACCTGCTACGGCTTATTTTTGCCATTTTCTTGGGCTGCGTCTTCGCGGTCGGGAATCTGCCCGCATGGTTACACGTGGCATCTCACTCGGGCGGCAACTCGCACACCAAATCAGCTGCGACCGAGGATTCATTTTGCTTGCGTTGCAGCTGTGGACACCACGCCCCCGGCCATGGTGACCAATCGGAAAAACCCGAGCACGACCACCAGAATTGCCCAATTTGCAATGCCATATACACGTTTTTCCTTCCTCAGCCGTTGCAGGCAGACCTGACTTCGACGGCTCTGCTTCCGCAACCGCTGTGCCTGACCGAACAACGATCGGACTTGACCACTGACCTCTCGGTGCCAGACTCTCGCGGCCCGCCACCCGGGCATTTTTACGCTGGCATTTTTACGCTGGCATTTTTGCGCTGGCATTTGCAGGTGTCGAGTTCCCGCGTAAGCTGACCCTCTAACCGACGACGCGTGCAGCTCAGCCTGCCCTTTAGTTGTTGGAGCGGCGGTCGGTGCGAGCTACCTTAGCCACGCAACTCGAATCAAGATTTCGACTACAGCTTGACGAGACGACGCGGCCGGCTGCTGCCGGCCTTGGTGTTAACGTCGACGCACTGTTTTCCTTAAGATTCATATGAACGGAAAAAAGATGAACATATCCCCAGAACAAGAAAACCAACTGGCCGAATGTGAAGACTCGGAAGCGAGCATCGAGCATTTTGGTCCGCACTTGCCCGCTAATCGGCGGACTCACCGAACGAGGTTCCAATTCAGCTGGAAGCCAATCTCAGTCGCAGCCGTGTGTCTTCTGCTGACTGGAATCATAGGCTGTGGCAATACGCAAACGGAATCGGAGGCGGAACCTCAAGGAGACGGGCACGCTGACCATGCAGACGTCCACCAAGAACCCGCCGACTTTAGCAGTGCGTTGGCAGAGGTCGAGTCGATGAAGACTTCCATTTGCGAAGCGTTTGCAAACGGAACTCCTGACGACGCACATGATGCCTTGCACAAAATCGGCCACTCCTTGGAACATCTGCCCGAATTGGCGGCGAAAGGTGGCGAACTGTCCGAGGAACAACTGGCCAAGGTCGGCACTTCCGTCGAGGCCTTGTTCGATGGCTTTGCTAAACTCGACGATACGCTGCACGGTGGTGCAGAGGTCGACGTTGAGGAATTAGAGAAGGAACTGAATCAGGCCCTTAGTGACCTCAAGGAGGCCGTCCAATGAGCACCCCCACCCAACGAGGCTACTTCAATCGGCTAACGTTCGCTTTGTGCGGACTCAGTTGGCTGTTATGCGCGGGTTGCCAACCGTCGGCTGGCCCCGATTTGGAGGCGGTGAGGCAGAAAGTCCTGACCGAACAACTGCCCAGTGACATTCAGTCGCTGGCCGACGCGCTGGTCGACTTCCAGGACGGTAGCGAGGTCCGTGTGGTGGGCCGGATTTTTGCCGATCAGCTGGATCCGTTTGA
>JANQOL010000782.1 GCA_028289675.1 Pirellulaceae bacterium | reverse complement strand
ACAAACGTAGCCATCGCATAAAGTCGGCTGGCGTACATGCAACGCCTCCGGCGGGCCCCGCGGGGTCAACGTTGATTGGTGGCTGCAGGACCTGACCACCCATGCTGTAGTCGAGCGCTCTTTCGGCATGCGACAGAAACTCGGCATGGGACGTGTAGGAATCTTCCATGCCCAGTGGGGTGAAGATCTCGTCGCGAACGCAGGTATCCCAAGATTTGCCGGTCACTTGTTCGATAACTCGCCCTACCAGAACAAACATATGGTTGTTGTAAATGAACCTCTTTCGCAAACTGGTTTCGAAGGGCAGTTGCTTTAGCTGTTGAAGCACCTCGTCTCGAGTTACCGGGCCGTTCTTCCACAGATCGTCGTGTCGCGCTAAGCCCGTCATGTGGCTGCAAGCGTCGGCCAACGTGATGTGCTGCTGCGCGTAGTCGTCACTAAGGTCTAAGTCGGGCAAGTAAGTTTTGATTGGCTCGTGCCAATCCAACTTTCCTTTCGCCACCAGCCGGGTGACCACCAGGCCAGTAAACGACTTGGTAAGAGAACAAATGCCGAACAGAGTGTGCTCGGTCACGGGCAGTTGTTGCGAAGCATCACGCCACCCCAAACCGCCGACATAAATCGGTTGATTGTCGACAACGATGCCCAAGCCCACACCTGGCACATGGTATCGATGTCTCAATTCCCTCGCGATCTCGAGAAACTCTGCCAGCTTTGCTTCCACTGACCGCCCGTCAGTTGCGAGCGCAGCACGACCAACTGGCAGGATTACCAAGCAACACAGCAGCATCTTGGTTGCGGAAGAAACCGTCATTGTTGTCGACCCTTGTGATTGTTACTGCCCCGACGCGTCGTTCAGCGACGGGCGCGCTAGTTCGTTTCCCGCACGAAGGCGCGATGGTAAAGCACCCCACAGGGCTCAACGGCAGCTCACTCGGATTCTTGCGCCTGCCACCAAGGAATTGAAGAAAACTTAGAAACTGCATCACCGACAGGACGCAGATACAACGATATCTTGCTTAGCAGTTAGCCGCAGGCGTACTTGGCTTACGAATCTGGTCGCCTGCGGCTAACTGCTAAACAATGTCAAACGCGGCGTCATCGGCTTTCCTGGTTTGTCCGGCGGAAAAGTCGTTATCGACTGTCATGGTTTGTCGCCACGCAACCGCTGGACTCACCGCGTCAATCTGAAGCCGGGTGGCGAGTCGGCGCGGCAGGCGTTGCTTGCACCGCATATTCCATGTCTTTCGCTGTCCTGGCGACCGCCGCGTCTCCCAGGTAGCGGCGGACGACGTGAAAGCTCATGTCGATGCCTGCAGAGATTCCCCCCGAAGTCACAATCCGACCAGTGTCAATCCAACGTTGGTCGTCACGCACGTTTGCCTTGGGAACCGTAGCTTGTAGCAGATCGAGCGCAGCATGGTGCGTCGTAACATCCAAGCTATCCAACAGGCCAGCCGCACCCAGAATCAGTGCGCCGGTGCACACCGACATGACCAACTCTGCCTCGGCAGCCCGTTGGCGAACCCAACGAATCATGGCAGGGTTGCGCATTTCGCGGCGCGTGCCAATACCTCCCGGTACAAGCAGCAGTTCCAACGGGGGACAGTTTGAGAAGTCAAACGCGGGATTGACCGATAGACCGTTGCAGGCTGCGATGGCACCTGAACTCTCGGCAACAGTCAAGACGCGAAACGCAGGTGGACTCACCGCGCGGTTGGATACCGAGAAGACCTCAAAAGGTCCGCAAAAGTCAAGCACCTCAACATCGTCGAACAAGACGATCCCTAGATTCTTGGTAGCTGACTGCGTCCCAGGCATGAGTTTTACGGCAGGCTTTGGAAATGTGGCCAGGTCGAAACATTCCTTGGACGAGCAACCTGTTTCCCACAGCCTAACGGACATCCTAGCGTCGCACGGACCGGTCACGCACAACGCCGATGTCACATGAACCGCTGTCGGCTATTCGCCCACCACGTGAACAACCACCTCACCGGCACCTTCTGGCACATCCAAAGTAACCTCGGTACTACCATCCGGGTTGGTGGTCGCCCGATAATTCTCGGTCGGTTGCAAACCGCTACCATCACCATAGTCCACGTACACCGTTCTCACCATACTGCTGATCACCCCAGTCGTGGCCTCAGCCACACCGGTTGCCATCAAGCACAGCACGGCGGCCACAGCAAACTTGGCCAGATGCGACCTGCGTTTCCCACCCATTCGATTCTGAATCTTCATCAATTGCTCCTCCAGTTCAACATCGTAGTCAACTCGGTCACACGCCCGAGCTTTCAAAATCCCCAAAGCTGCATCAACAGCATCATTGGTTGGTTTCATGATTCGTATCCTCGTTTCAACAATCGTTCTCGCAGCATGCGACGGCCCTCGTGCAGTCGTGACTTGACCGTCCCGAGCGAACATCTGACGACCTGCGCCACCTCCGCCACCGGCAGCTCTTGCAGATAATACAGTGTCAGTACGTTTTGCAACCGCGGCGGTAGCGTGGCCAACACCAGCCCGACCAGCTCGACATCATGCTCCGACGTCGCCGCCGGCGCACCCACTTCCTCCAAAGCATCCAATTGTTCGTTCGCCCATCGCCGACGTCGACGCGCCCACCGGCAAATTTGATGGGTTGCGATGCGATAAAGCCAAATCCGAAACGGCACACCACGCCAGCGGTAGCTGCGCAAGTGCTTCACCATCTGGACGAATACCTCTGAAATCACATCTTCGGCTTCGGATTCCTGAGTAATGCGACGATGCACATACCGAGCAATCGCGGGATAGTGCTGCCGATACAACTGAGCCAGTGCATCAGGGTCGCGTTGGGCCAGTTCCACCAGTGCCTTTTCACCTCGCGGATCCAATTCACCGCATTCGTAATGCTGCCCTGCCGAACGATTCACCTGGGCGCGCGTCTCACGAGCCCACTGTGCCTCGGGCACTCCCAGGCCGTCATCGGTCAAGGAAGCTAAGCAATGTGATCCCGGCTGGTGCATGGGCGCAATGTCTTTTCGGAAGCAAATTTCGAAGTGTAGCCTTGGCTGGGCCCAAACTGATCACTGCTGGCGAAATCGTGGTGAACGCCGCCCGCCAGAGCATTTTCACTTTGATGTCGCCTGCTTTTTTGACGATGGTGAGCAACCACCATCGTTGATGACGCAAGCCACATGCCCGTGCGACTCGCACCAACTACTCAGTTAAAGCCCTAGAACGCCGCTTAGGTTGGCAGAATTTTTGAAGAATTCGAAGAATTCCGCCAGCCGACCCTCAACAGTCTCAGAGTCGGAAAGGCCATGGTACTGCCAATCGGCAGTTGCAGGGCAAGCAGCGGACGACGAGGCGTGCGTCCAACAGCGGGCGGCAACGGACACCGGATTCAAGGATGCCAACCATCTGCGTAGCCAGTTTTCGCTGCGGAGAGCGATCGCACCGTTGACGGCACAGACTATTGTGTCCGTGTCAGTCGCGCTAGGGCACCACTTCGTGCCCATCGCGACTTGCCAAGTCTTGCCACAGGCTGGCTTCGATATCGTCCGACCAGAAGCTGACACTACCATCGCACAGCGCCGCATTCACACCACCAACATGCTGGCTGCGCGCCGCGAATCGACCTTGCTGTTGTGTTTGATTCATACAATCACACTGCCGTGCATTCGGCGGAAGGGTGTGATTGTACAAACTGTTTCCATAGTTCCCCATGATCCATTTCTCGCCGCGGTGATTGTTCCAACCGCCGGTAGTTCGCGCGGCACACTCCTGTTCAGTGGGTGCACGCCGATCGGGGAACTCCCACATGGAAAACTGGGCCTGCCGGGATTCGGG
>JANQOL010000776.1 GCA_028289675.1 Pirellulaceae bacterium | reverse complement strand
TCATCCATTGGTAGACGCACGTCTTGATCTTTGACGCGAAGCGCTAGTTCTGATGGCTGCTCTGTTGTATCTACCGAGCTACTCGTGTTTATCGAGCTACGCATGGCGTCCCAGTGGATCACTCCCGACAATCGACTTCCGGATCTCAACCAAACCGTATCGGATTCGCCGGTTGCGGCCAGCATCTGTTGTTGCAATTCCACCCACCGGGCCAATGATGCGGGCGGGTGCCAGACAAGACCGCGAATCCTGTCAGACGGCAGGGGCGGTGTAGCCAGCCAGTCGCTGTCGATCTTCAGGTTGCCGTCCACTTGCATCGCCAGCTCGCCACACAGCCAACTGCCATCGGCCAGCCACACGGCCTGCCTGCCTACAACGCCAGACCAACTGCCCCAGCGAACCAGTTCAGATGCCGGAAAGAGCTGGCTAACATCGCCGCGCGCGGGGTGTTGTTCCTGTGGGTCGTCTTCTTGACGCTTGCCCTGGTCCGAATCTGCGAAGGCAAACGTCCAACCGTCGTCATTCAAATTGACGACGGTGGCCTGGTCGTAGAAGCCGCGCGCGGTGTGAAGTGTGAATCCAGCCGTAGAGGGGAAGGCCTGCTCTTGGGCTGGCAACGGTCCTGCAGCCAACAGGTAGCACAGTGCTATCAGCTTGGCGTCGACCCAAGACCATGCCGAGTGTTCCCGCCTACTGAGCACTGGACTCTAGCCGTTTGATCAGGTTTGGTATGTAACTGTCGTAACGGCTGGAAATCGAATGGTCCTTGTTAGGAATGCCGTCCAGTCGATTGCCCAATTCTGCTCGCGTCAGCCGGCACCAGTCCAAGCTGTTCATGGCGGTCATACCCACAAACACGTTGCTTTCTCGGGTATCGGCCAACTGCAGCAACAATTGGATGGCGGCCGCGCGATCCGCCTCATTACCGAACCGGGCCATAACCTCGTTGGCCGCGCAGCGTACGTACGGTGATGGATCGGTGGTCATGCCCCGAGCTGCTTTGACGGCTGCTTCGCGATCCAAGTCCCGCATCGCGCGAATCAACAAACCGTTGGCAACCCAGAATCGCTTGGTGCTGTTACCGTCCACGCGCGCGGCCAGCAATTGTTCGAGGTCGCCGGACGACGGACGCGTCGCCAGATCGGCCATCTCGTACAACTCAGCGCAGGCGAACTTGTCCGGGTTGTGGCCCAAGTTGTAGGGGGCCGCATCTTGCGCGCGTTCCAGCATCTCGCCTTCGGGAATCAACCCCAGATCTTTGACGCTGAGCATCCACTGGCGGGTTGCGTTCCGCAGGCGCGTAAGCGTGTCGACGTGTTCGGCCGACTCAGCCAGATTGTTGACCTGATACGGATCCTGCTGCAAATCGTAGAGCTCTTCGGACGGTTTCGGCTTCCAAAAGAAACTTTGCGCTTCATTCAGCTGACCTTGGTCGAACATCGATTTCCAAACGGTGGTCGTTGGCGTCTTGAACATGTATGCCAGGAAACTGCCCTGTGGCCGTTGGGGATAGAAGTTGCGAATGTACATATATCGGTCGTCTCGAATCGCTCGGGACATGTCATATCGCTCGTCCATGCGATCTCGAAATCCGTAGATGTACTGCGGATCTTCGGTCGCGAACTTGCCGAGAAACGCCTTGCCGTGCAGATGTGGTTCGGGGCGCACACCGGCCAAGCTTAGCACGGTCGGCATCAGGTCAACGAAGCTGACCAGACGCTCGCTGACCGATCCGGGAGTGTACTGCCCGTCTACGAGGGACTGAAAGCGTTCCGGCACATGGACGACCAATGGGACGTGTAGCCCGCTTTGGTACAGCCAGCGTTTTCCGCGCGGCATTCCACTGCCGTGATCACCGTAGTAGAAGACGATCGTGTCGTCCTCCAGTCCATCTTCCTTCAGCTGCTCCAGGATCACACCCACTTCGCGATCCATTTCCGTCACGCGGTCATAGTATTGCGCCCAGTCTTGCCGGACTTCAGGTGTATCAGGATGATAGGGAGGTACGGTGACTTGGTCGGTGGAGTGAATCGCTTTGTGGGGACGCGTGCGGAGCTTGCTCTCGTGGCTGATCGTAAAATTGAAGACCGCAAAGAATGGCTGCCCAGGTTCTCGATTGCGCCAATGTGCTTTGCGGCTGGAATCATCCCACAATTTTTCCGGTTGATAGAGGTTGTAATCTTCTTTGCTATTGTTGCTGCAGTAGTAGCCGAGCTCTCGGAAGTACTCGGGATATAGTTTGGCGACGGCTGGCAATTTGACTTGGCTCCGCATGTGCTGTCCGCCCAAGCTGGTCGGAAACAGCCCCGAAATGATCGTCGTCCGCGCGGGAGCACAAACGGGTGCATTCGACCAGCAATGACGGTACCTCATGCCTTTGGCGGCCAATGCATCGATGTTCGGCGTGTCCGCGAAAGCGTCACCGTAGCAACCCAGCTGGGGGCCGTTGTCTTCTGAAGTGACCCACAAGATGTTGGGTCGTTGGGGCTGCGATACTGGTTGTGCCTGGAGCCAGCCGGAGGCCATCAGACAACCGCAGAGTAAGATACATCGCTGAAAAAGCATGGTTAGGCCTTCGTCCGCTGCATAAGTCTAACGTGGAACAATGCCTCTTGGATCCGGCGATCTGAAGCTCAGTCTTGCCGAGCTAGTGGATCCGATGCAATCACAAGAGGTGAACATGCAATCATAACGTGTATTCACGACACTCGAAGCCTGCGATTGCCTTGGAACCCATTCTCCAATGCAGGCCAAGCGTTAAAATGGCCAAATTGTGCGGATCACAGCTGGCATCTGCGCCGCTGCTGAAGCATTGATATTCCCGACCGTGTGTACTGATGGAAGGATCTCACCATGAAGTCCGCTCGCCTGCTTGCGTTGACCCTGTTGTGGACTCTATCGTCCAGTTTGGCTTGGGCTGAAGAGAATCCCCAACTGTTGATGAAGACCACCGCCGGGGAGATCAAAATTGAATTGTTCGCCAAGGAGGCTCCGATCACGACGGCCAATTTTTTGGAGTATGCCAAGAGCGGCTTTTTTGACGGCACGATTTTCCACCGCGTGATGTCCGATTTCGTCATTCAAGGCGGCGGCTTCACGAAGGATATGAAGAAAAAGAAAACTCGCGATCCGATCAAGAACGAAGCCAATAACGGATTGAAGAATTCTAAATACACCTTGTCCATGGCTCGCTTGGGAGATCCTCACAGTGCCACCAGCCAATTCTTCATCAACGTTAAAGACAATCCCAACCTCGATCCTGAATTCCAATTTGGCGACGGCGTGGGCTACGCGGTGTTTGGCAAGGTCATCGATGGTCAGAAGGTAGTCGATAAAATCAAAGAAGCTGCCACCGAGACGGTCAGGGTATCTGGGAGACGCTACGAAAACGTGCCAGTGAAGCCCATTGTTATTGAAAAAGTCGAGTTGCTGAAACCCAAGAGCTAGTTGCAGCCATCTCGAGTCCTTCCTCTTCCTCCTGATGAAAGAAATTCATCGTGATCGTTTTGAAAACCAATGTTGGTGAAATTCAAGTGGAATTGTTCGAAGAGCAAGCTCCGATCTCCAGCGAAAACTTCATAGAGTACGTCAAATCGGATTTCTACGCCGGTACGATCTTCCACCGCGTCATCGACGGTTTCATGATTCAAGGTGGAGGATTTACGGCGGACATGAAACAAAAGAGCACTCGTCCGCCCATCGCCAATGAAGCCGGCAATCAACTCAAGAATGAGAAATACACGCTGGCCATGGCTCGTACCAGCGACCCGGACAGCGCGACTTGCCAGTTCTTCATCAACACCAACAACAATGCGTTTCTCGATCGTGATCAGGCGCAGGACGGTGTCGGCTACGCGGTCTTTGGCAAGGTTGTGTCGGGCACTGATGTCGTCGATCGCATTGGCCAAGCAGCGACAGGCGTCTCGGCCGGCATGCAAGATGTTCCCACCGAAGCCATCATTATTGAGAGCGCCGAGATCGTCGACTAATGCAAGTTGCGCGGGCGTTTAGGGTGCGGGCCGCCTAGAGTCGATGGAGAACCGCCAAGCGGTAACGTCTGTGGTGGCTACTGTGGGCACAGCTGCAATACGTCACTGAGTTGCAGGGTGTCGTCGTAGAGGGCTCGACCAATGATGGCTGCGTGCGTGTTGAGCTCAGACAGACGCCGGATGTCGTCCAGAGTGGTGACGCCGCCGGAGGCCACGATGGGAATCTTGGTGGCCTGCTGCATGTCGACGAGCTGTTCAAAATTGGGACCGGCCAGCATGCCATCACGGGCGATATCGGTGTAGACGATGGCGGCGATCTGCTGAGTGTGTTCGGCCATGCGCGCGGCCAGGTCGACGGCACGCGTTTCCGAAGTTTCCAGCCATCCGTCGGTGGCTACTTTGCCTTGGCGTGCGTCGATGCCCAGCACAATCTGCTCTGGGAATTTTTGAACCATCTCGATAAACCAATCGGGTTCGCGCACCGCTCGAGTTCCCAAAATGACTCGGCGAAGGCCCAGATCCAGCAGCCGCTCGATGGTGTCTTGATTTCGTACTCCACCTCCGACCTGGCAAATCAAACCCGTTTCCTGAACGATGCGCTGGATCACTTGTCCGTTGACTTGGCTACCATCTTTGGCACCATCCAGATCGACCAGGTGCAAGTACTTCGTTCCGGCAGCTTGCCACTTGGCAGCCATTTCCATTGGATCATCAGCGAATACGGTCTCACGATCGTAGTCCCCTTGCTGCAAGCGAACGCACTTGCCTCCCAAGAGATCGATGGCTGGCCAGATTTGCATGGTCGATGATCGTGGATGAAGTGAGTAGAAATGAGTTCGTGGCTGCTGGTGATATCAGCGATACTGCCGCCACCATTGTGGCCATCAGCGCCAACTTGGACAGACCCCGCGCAGGCAGCTTGAAGCGATCGTAGTGGTATTGCTTCTGACCGCTGTTTAGCCGCAATACCGTTGAAATTTCAATAAATCACGACTCCTGCTAGGGTTGCGTTTCTTCACAAACCAGCCCAAGGCAAGGA
>JANQOL010000774.1 GCA_028289675.1 Pirellulaceae bacterium | reverse complement strand
TCCTTGCCTTGGGCTGGTTTGTGAAGAAACGCAACCCTAGCAGGAGTCGTGATTTATTGAAATTTCAACGGTATTGTGTTTAGCAGTCAGCCGCAGGCGTACTTGGCCGACGCATCCGTACGCCTGCGGCTGACTGCTAAACGCCCCCCCTGTATCGGGAGCAGCCGATTCTGTCAGGCGGCGGGCGGTTTGCTGTCGGTCAACGTTCCAGCGACGGTACGGAGGGCCGGGTGGCCATTTGTTGGGCGGGCACAAAACCCAGGTAGGTCATGAGGTCGCGAATGTCCGCGGCCGTCAATTGGTCGATGAGACCGCTGGGCATCAGCGAAGTCTTGCTGGGCTGGATTTGGTCGACGTCCTGGGCGGCCACAATGTGCTCTTCCAACTTGGAATCGCGAATCGTTAGCGTTCCATCCGCGTTCTCAACGACCACACCAGTAAGCACTTTGCCGTCCGCGGTCAGTACCTTTTGAGTTTGATACTGATCACTGATGATGTGCGATGGGTAGATGATGGACTCCAACGTTTCCTTGCGAGTAAAGCGATTCGCAACGGTCGTGAGATCGGGTCCCACACTGGTACCCACTCCACCCATGCGATGACAATCCGCGCACTTGGCGCGCATGTAGACAGCCTTGCCCTGTTCCGGGTCACCTTTGCGGCCATCGCTGGAAGCAAAGTATTCGCTGAGCGTTTCCAGGCTCCATGGGGAACTCTGCTCCAATTCCGGCAACTTGGCTTCCGGCACATTGGGAAAACGTTCTGCATACCACGCCTGCCAAGCCGAAAGTTGAGAGCCGGTGGGCTCGGCTTCTTCGGCATTGGATTCCGAGGGATCCTCACTTGCAGAGGATTTTTCCTGAGATTCTGAAGAGAAATCCTCTCCAGTCCAGTAACTGAGCAGGCGCACCGCGGCGTCAGGCGACTGCCCCGCACCCTCCATTCGCAAACCGTGCAGGATCACCTCACGGAGCGCCGTTGGATCATCAGTAGCCGCAGGGATTTTGCGCAGAGCGTTCATCACTGCCGGTACAGCGTACGATTCCAAGACGGGTAGACTGCGTACGAGATAGTCCCAGTTCTCGTCATTGGGCTGCATGGCCAGCCCCAGCGCCACGGCCTGGCGACGTTCCGGACTGCGGACCCAGATCTCTCGGAGGTAGGCCATCGCGGCCGCGTCACCATGCTGAGTCAGCATGGCCACAATCCCGGTCCGCAACCGTTTGTATTCTTCGCTCTCAAATCCTTTGCGATCGATCTGTTGATCCAGTTTCTTCAACGACTGCATGTCGGCCGCGGACAGTTTCTCTGGGTACTGATACAACGAAACTAAAGCCGCGTTTGGCCACTTGGCACCTTCGGAGACGAAGATGCGCGCCTCCTCCATGGGGAGCTCTCGACACAGATCTCGCGTGACGTTCATCACGTACAGAGGCACGCTACTGCCTTGATCGAGCGGCTGCGTTTCTTCGAAGAACTTGATGACGGCATAACGTTCCGCTGGCGTCCATTCTCGCTCGAAGAAGCGTAGGTGCATGGCAATGTGCATGCGCTCGCTCAACGGGGTGTCCGCTTGCAGATCGCTAATTGCGTCCGGCACAACGTCCGACGCATTCAAGTACGCCAACAGCCGGAACAACTCGCGGTTCAAGACGGGTTCACCCACCGGATATTCGGCCGCCAGTTGCCCAGTTAGGTCAGGCAGATCCGGCGCTTCCAAGCCAGTTCGATGAAACGTGACCTGCAGCAAGCGCAATAGGTCGATAAAGTTCCGGTCACTGATGAAGCCCTGCAACATATCGCTGGCCATGTCGGCAATCTGCTGCCCTCGGTCCCGAGTTGGTTCGGCAATCATGAGCGCGAGACCCGCTTGCAGTCGCACCCGTTGATCCTCGTGTGCCAACAGCTCGCTCTGCCACTGATCGGAGGGCATCCGTTCCAGGAGCCGACGAGCCGCCCAAGCCAGCTTGCGATCCAGACTGGCCAGCAACGGTTCCAGAGATTCGGTGGGTGGGTAGTAGTCGCAACGCAACAGGGCCTCGGCCGCCGCGTACTGAACACCAGGGTCCGAATCAGCTAGCAGTTCTTCCAATTGCTGTTGGACTGCCTCCGATTCGCCATGCAGGCCCATGAGGTTGGCGGCCCGCGCCCGCACCGACTCGTTGGCGGTCTTACTGAGCGCAATCAACAACTCGGGCGTGGGCGTGGGCCCGAACAACTGCATCAGTTC
>JANQOL010000755.1 GCA_028289675.1 Pirellulaceae bacterium | reverse complement strand
GGCTCCGGACCCGCGTAAAGCTAGCACACGTTTAGGGGTCGAGCGTGTTGTACAGATCACCCGTCCGACGGGATTCTGGGGCTGCCCGCGGACAATTCGGGCGATAGCAACGTTGCTGAAAAAAACGATTGCGCTGGCGTCACGGCACCAATTGATCTATCGCCCCAAGGGCTGAGTCTCCTAGACTTCGCCCGCCTTGGTTGCCCGGCATGGATTGCCGGTCTCCAAAGTGTTTGAAGTCGGGTGTGGCCGCCAGCTTCAAACTCGGCAACGGGTGTTTTGTCGGTGGAGGAGGAACCTCGACAAGGCCCGCGTCGAAAGCGTGGATGGACCCATAATTCGCTTTCGCGGCTAGTTGGATGGCGCGCGTCCCGCGGCAGACTTTGGGACGGTTTGCGCCTCGAGCGAGCTGCACACAGGTTTAAGGAGCTTCGAGCATGGACGCTCGTTCGATTTGGCCATCGTTGGCCCTGGCCGCCGTCAGTTCTGTCACTCTGACAGGAGTCACCCAAGCGCAGATGTTCGCGCAACGGGAACATGTGGCCCACAGTGAGAACTTTATCGTCTTCGCTTCGTCTCCGGAATGGGCCGCCCAAGTCGCCGAGGTGGCCGAACAGCATCGTCGCGAATTGGCCGTGTACTGGTTGGGCAAGGAACTACCGACCTGGTCGGAACGCTGTCCAATACACGTCCACAGCAGCCCTCAGTTGGGCGCAGGCGGAGAAACGCAATTCACATTGCTGCCGGATCGTGTGGGACGCTGGATGATGACCGTCCAAGGGACTCGCCAACGCGTGTTGGACAGCGTCCTACCTCACGAGATCACACACACGATTTTTGCCACACACTTTGCCCCCTTCGGTGACTACATGCCCCGGTGGGCCGACGAAGGCGCTTGCACGACGGTCGAACATCCTGCCGAGAAGGAAAAGCACGCACACTTCTTGCAGCGGTTCCTGCGAACTGGCCGCGGCCTGTCATTCAACAAGATGTTCAGCCTCAAGGAGTACCCCAGCGACATTCTGCCTTTGTACGCTCAGGGCCACTCGGCGGTCCAGTTCCTGTTGGATCAGGGCGGTCCCAGGAAATTCATCGCCTTTATCGAATCCGGACTGCGAACCCGCGCTTGGGAACAATCCCTGGCCAAGCACTATCAATACGAGACCATCGGCGAGTTTCAGACGTTGTGGAATCAGTGGTTGGCCGACGGCAGCCCATCCGACCTGATGGCCTACGCTCCCGGACTACGGAACAGCGCCCCCACAAGACTGGCGTCGGCAGAAACGGGCCAACCAAACTCGCCACCTAGCTCTGGCGCTGATGCGGTTCAGCTGGCGGCCGGCAGTCAAACGCCCAATCCAAATACGATCCGGCCAACAACGATCCCACCGGCTCAGATCGCAAGCAACCATCCCGCTCGCTCAGGCTCGGCCGCGGGTGAAAGCTGGTACAAACAGCGCTTGCGACAAATCCAGTCCGGATCGACGTCGGGTACCCTGGCGGACGTCTCCCGGCCCCGCTCGGTGCCTCTGGGTAGGTCGGTACCTGGTCCCGCCAGTGGTCAGGCGAGCCAAGTGAGCAGCTCAGCGGCGAGTCCGGCATCAACGTTGCCAGGCCCCGCTCAGGCCGTGTCCCGTCCATCCCCGTCCGGTCCAGCGGGAATTCGTGTCTTGGACTGGGGACAGGGTGTTCCGGTGCAAGGCATTGAGTCCTCTCAACGATCCGCCGGTCCCGTACTGCCCGCCCCAATTTACCGCTAGGTGGACGCGCGACTCCGCTCAAGCCGCCACGGCTCGCGCTGCCTTTTTGGCTTGATTGATCTTGATCAGACTGAGCGCCAGCAGCACTAAACCGATCGGTACCGTGCAGCCCAGGACATACAAGATCGATCCCCACAAGCCCAATGTCTTTCCGCAATCCGCTTGGGATTGGTCGCCTACGGAATTCAGATACGAACTGAGTGAATCGGGAACCTTGAGAAAGACCAAAAACATCACCACGTACTGGACAATCGGCACGAACAGCAACCAGGGTACGACGGGTGACAGTTGGCGATGCTGTTCGGGTACCGCTTGCAGCGCGTCCATGAGCATGTAGGCCACCCAGGCCGTGAGCACGATGGACACCAATGCAATAATCAAGACGAGCACGATGAAGCCCAAGCCCAGCGCCGCAACTGCCGCTTGATCTTCTTCGCTGAGCTCGACGGCACCTGAGTCGGCGCCAAAGTCAAACTGCTCGGTATCGAAGTCGATATCCGGATCCAGCTGGAAATCCGGGTCGATCTGCACTTCGGAATCAAACTGAATGTCTGGCCCGGACTCTTGTGCGCGGACGTCAGACGTAAAGAGCCCCAGTAAGAGGCAGCCGGCGGTCAGCCAACTGAATGGCGACCGTTGCTTGACCGATGGAAACATGATCACCTTCCTGGTTAGTAGGTCTCGCGCACGCCAAGCAGATAGTGAAGACCAAGCTGGAAGCGCGACCAGTGGACTTGCACTGCTGGGTTGGATCTACGCGATATGCCGGTGGCGCCTAGGCCTGGCATGGCCACCGCATGTTATACTCTTAATCGGAGCAATCCTGAGCCAAATCAACGTTTCGCCTCTCGAATTCTCATCTTGTACCGGACTTTCTCCAGCCCATGTGCGGTATTACCGGCGGACTTTGGTTTGACGAACAGCGCGCCATCAGCCCCACGACCTTGGACCGGATGGTGGATTGCCTGCGGCATCGCGGACCCGATGATCGCGGTACTCACTGGGAAGCTTTCCACCCGGATGCTGGCGGCTCCGTCCCCGGCGTCGCCTTGGGCTTCCGCAGACTGTCCATCATCGATTTGGCCGCCGGTCACCAACCGATGTCCAATGAAGACGGCAGCGTATGGCTGGTCTTCAACGGTGAGATTTACAATTACGTCGACTTGCGGCGCCGCCTAGAAGGTGCCGGACATCAGTTTCGGACTCAATCAGATTCAGAGACCATTCTGCACCTGTACGAAGACGAAGGCCCGGGATGTTTCGAGCACCTCAACGGGATGTTCGCAGTCGCCATCTGGGATCGTCCTCGGCGAAGACTGGTACTGGGACGCGATCGGCTGGGCCAAAAACCGTTGTACTATCAGTTTGTCAATGGACAGCTGCTGTTCGGTAGTGAGCTTAAGGCTCTGGCGGAATCGCCAAGTTTTGATCGCCGGTTGTCCGCCGGTGCCATCGACCAGTTCTTGACGTATCAATACGTACCGCATCCGAATTCGATCTACAGGGCGTGCAAGAAGCTGCCACCCGGCCACGTGGCCGTTGTCCAGGATGGGCGGCTGCAGGTGCAAAACTATTGGAAGATCGACGTAGCGCGAGAGCAGGAGTGGGATGCTCCGTCCGCCGCCGGAAAACTGGACGAGCTGCTCAACGATTCCATCCGGCTGCGCCTGCGCAGCGATGTACCCTTGGGCGCGTTTCTGTCCGGAGGCATCGATTCGTCGCTAATCGTGGCCCTGGCACAGCGGCAATTGGATCAACCACTGCATACCTTCAGTATCGGATTTCACGAAGCCGACTTCGATGAAACGAAGTATGCGCGGCAGGTTGCGGCTTGGACCCGCAGCGAGCATCGCGAGTCGAAAGTGACCCCCGATGCGGTTTCGATCTTGGATCGTTTGGTATGGCATTATGACGAGCCGTTTGGCGACAGTTCGGCCATTCCAACCTGGTACCTTTGCGAACAGACTCGCCAGCATGTGACAGTCGCCCTGAGCGGCGATGGGGGCGATGAGTTGTTTGCTGGCTACGATCGATATCGAGCTTTGTGGCTGAGCCGTTGGTTTGATCGTTTGATTCCGGCGGCGCCCCTGTTGGGCAGTTCTTGGGTGCAGAAGTTGCCCGCTTCGAATCGCCAGCGTTCCTTTGTCCGCCGGCTCCAGCGTTTTGGCGAAGCGCTGAA
>JANQOL010000752.1 GCA_028289675.1 Pirellulaceae bacterium | reverse complement strand
GGTCTGATGGACTTGTTCGGACGCCGCAATTTGAACGACGTCAATTTCCAGTTCATCACGGCCACGCCGCTGTCCGAAGTCAAGCTATTGCTCTGGTATCACTACTTCTTCCTGGATCAAGCAACGACGCCGTTCAGCGTGGCCATGACGCCTTACAACACCACGGCGGCCGCCGGTTCCCGGGACTTGGGTAGCGAAATTGACGTGCTGGCAACGGTAACGCTCAATCCACGAACCAACATGTTGTTCGGTTACTCGCACTTCTTGGCTGGCGACTACTACTCCACGACTCCCGGCGCGGTCAACATTACCGACGCTGACTTCTTCTACGCCCAGTTCCAAACGCGGTTTTAGTCCTGTCCCACGCGGCCGGCAGTTACGGCACGTGTTCCACAAAAGCATCCAACGCCGCCCATCCGGGCGGCGTTTTTTTGGTCAGCTGATGCGAGCCGCGTGGACTTATAGATGGACACATCTATGAAAGCGCCGATCCATCGCGCGAAAAAGCGCTAGACTGGCCTCAGCTGAACCACGTCCCAGACAAGAAACAGTAAAATGTGGCAACAGACCCTGTTATGCCATTCAAGTGAAGACAACGCCTTGCCGCCTGAGAACACACAGGTGCACCTGTCGCAAAAGTTGTTTTGGTTTCTGTTTGCTGCTTTTTGCGTGAGCTCGGCAGTCGGCGTTGGTTCGCGCCTGCTGTTTTCCAAAGCTGACATGCTATTTCCAACGCTTCCATGTGTTCTCGCAATCTCGTTCGTCCACCTCTTTTGCCTCATGTCGCAAAATCTGGAAACACTCAAAGATCTGTGGCTTGCATTCCTGATCTGGATCTACGTTCCATTTTGCGTTGCGGCTGGTTTCATGGACTGCGCGATGGGAATCGATGAAGGCATCCCCAACATCTCGCATTTCCAGCTGGACTTCTCACCCATGTGTGTTGTTGGTCTTAGCGCACTGCTGATGACCATTGCCGCCTGGCTCACCAATTCATACTTAGTCGCAAAAGCGATGGATCGGACAACACAGGTCCGTCCGTACCTATTTACGAGCGCGAAAATCCAAGTCGTTTTCGGAACGCTGATTTTTCTGGCGGCCTGGAATTCCTAGTCACGCAACCAAGTACACAAACTGGCCATGACACTGGCAGATCTTCCTAACCTAGGTGAACGCTCGGCCCAGATGTTGGAGGCCGCAGGCATCACCACGCGTTCGCAATTGGAGGAAGCTGGCCCAGTAAGAGCGTTCTTGGCCGTCAAGCAGGCCGGTACCAAACCGAGCATGAACCTGTTGTGGGCCATTGCTGGTTGCCTGCGGGACACTCACTGGACTCGGCTGCCACCCCATTACAAGGAGCAGCTTCGCGCGGAGTTACACGAGCTGACATCCGGCGGCCAACGACCACCGTGATTTTCACTATGAACTGAAGTCAAGTGTCATGAGGTGTGTCGTGATTGTTGGTAGTCGTGGTTCATGAACGTCTACGGTTTCGAATCAATCCGCTGGTTGCTCGACCAGGAAGGCTATCTGTTCAAGCTACTGGCCAACGACCGAGGAATCGTTCTGTTTCCGCATACGACTGAGCATTGTGACGCAACTCAGCCAGGCATCCAGTACGCGGACGATTCACAAGGAAACGCGCTGGCAGCCATGGTTACCCCTGGTGAAATCGCTTTTCGTTTCCACCGGCAATTCTCCGACGAACATGTTGGCAATTTGGCTTCCCGCATACTCGCCCTGCCCGAAATGACCTTTGCTCAATCATTCAAGATCACCTACCAAGGTCGTGTCCTTAAACGCGGTGATTCTTGACGCCCGTGTGGTGGCACTGCGGTAACGTGCCAAAGTGGAACTCGATGGGCTTCGGCCAGTCCGGACATCACTTGCCACCAAAAAGCAAGAAGTACAGCAATCCGCCTTGGTAAACGACGATGGCAACGGCGACGGCGCTGGCGATACCCCTTCGCCAGTTCGCCAGCAGTTCAATGACGGCAAAGATGATGAAGTTGCCTAAACACTTCGCGCCAAGAAATCCGGCCGTCTGACTGAGTTCGCAAGGGACCTCGCTATCCAGGCTCATCATCCAGCGGCCCAGGGGATTTAGTTCATATTGGGGCAGGGATTCGACGTACTTCACCGTTAGAAAAATGTCGTACGCGGATACCAAACCAATCGCCAGCTTGCAGAACAACAAGCTCCATGGGTTCGTTAGCAGCTGAATACATGCCTCGCGCCAGGAAAAGCTGGTCGCAGTTGCTTTGCTTGAAACTAATGTACGCCACCATTGTTGAACGGCGCCAGGCAACTGCCATTCGACTTGCCTAGCAACAACACGAAAGTGATTCACCGAGATTCCTTCAGTAGAGTCCGTTGTGACAAGGACGCTCCAAACGCAATTGACGTGCCACCGCTAACATTAATATTGCGCTTAGTCACTTATGGCGGTTTGTTTTCCATAGACACAGATTGGCACCGCTTGGATTGGCATTCCCGACTTTGGACGAAAATTGCCGCTCAGGCGACGCGGTGGAACCTGCTTAACACGTTGGCAGTTCGCGTTGGACAATCTGGTGTCACCGTCTACGACGCCCGTCTCGATGCAACCCTTCGCCCAAGCGCATGCCGTATCGAAATGCTCGGCCGGAGAGCCTTCAAATCAGTTGCTTGGCGAGTATGAAGCAGCCTGACTGCTGTTCTCGCGCGGCGGATGGCGTGCCAGCGCTGAAGGACGCGCCGCGAGCTGATCAACGTGCTCGATTCATGCGACAGGCTGCCCATTTCTTGTGCATGCCGCTGAG
>JANQOL010000744.1 GCA_028289675.1 Pirellulaceae bacterium | reverse complement strand
TGATGGTACTTTCCATGCGGCCCGTCACTGAAGGCATCCCAATAGCTTACGACGACGTCGTGCAACGACCACAAACGATTCGACTTGAGATTGCTCGATTAGAAGTTGACGAGACCCGAAAGTTGCTTTGTCACTGTTGGGATGTTCGCAAGGTTCCCGACACCGTCGTCGATATGATCCACCATACGTCAGATGGCAACCCATTGTTTTGTGAGCAACTCGCCGAGGTGCTGCGCGATGCCGATGATATCGAAATATCGGAAGGCGAACTGAGGATACCTTCCGGTTCCATCAACGCATCAGACATCGATTTCCCCGATTCGCTGCACGGAGCCATTACCAGCCGCATCGACCGTTTAGAGCCAACTGCTCAATTGGCCATCAAGGTGGCAAGTGTATTTGGCAGGCATTTCGAGTATCGGGCCCTTCGCGAGAATTTTCCGGTTTCTGAAGATCAGGAACGGCTGCGCGACTACGTCACCGCCGGAATGAAGGCGAAACTGATTGAGGTTGAAAGACAAGAGGCACCAGTCAGCTATGTCTTTCAACATGATGTCACTCAGCAGGCTGCATACAATCTCTTGCTGTTTGATCAACGAAAACGCCTGCATCAATCAGTAGCGGAGTGGTTCGAAGCACTCTCACATAACGAGCCGATTACGGACTACGCAGTTCTCGCCTATCATTGGGGGAAAGCTGGGGAGCTGTCGAAGGCTATTGATTATTTGGAAAGGGCTGGTGACGCTGCTCTGCGCGGTGGAGCGTATGCGGAGGCACTCGGATTCTTTCGCGAAGTCATCTGCATGGATGACTCAGCAGAAACCGCGGTCGGCAGTTTGCGTCGTGCCGTCTGGGTACGTAAGCTCGGTGAGTCTTATTTAGGTCTCGGCAAACTGTCCGAAAGCAAGACGCAGCTCGATACAGCACTGGGTTTGTTGGGTCAACCAGCACCGACGACACGCGTTGGACTGTATGTCAGTCTCGCTGGACTGCTGCTAAAGCAATGCTGGCGCCACATCGTGCCAGTTTCCCGTAGTGAATCGAATGCCAATGATGATTCGACCGCCGCAATTTGCCTTGAGTCGGCTCGAGCTTATGAACGGATTGCGACGATTCATTATCTTTCGAACAAACGGGAAGAATTGGTTCATGCCGGACTTTCCACCTTAAATCTTGCGGAAATCGCTGGGCCATCTCCAGAACTGGCCAGCGCTTATGCGAATAACTGTTTTGCGGCTGGCTTGGCGCACCTCCATTGGCTGGCACGTCGCTATACGAATGAAGGGCTCAGAACGGCGCAGCTGGCCAACGATCCAGCCGCAAGCGCCTGGGTGCTGGAAGTGAGTGGCATTTATCAGCTGGGTTTGGGCCGCCTTCAGGAGGCCCAGGCGGCATTCGAGCAAGCTGTGGCCATTAATGAACAGATTGGAGATTGGCAGCACTGGGGAGAGATTATGGCTGCCAGTGCACAATGCGAGTACTACCTCGGGGACTTTGAAAAGGGGCAACAAAAGTGGAATAACGTTTATCTCAAAGCAAAGAGTCGTGGAGATGAACTACAAGAATCTTGGGGATTGAATGGCCGTTCCGACTCTTTGTTGAGATTCGGTGGTAACGGTCACGAAGAACAAGCTGTGAAGTTCTTGGAGGACGCGATTCAATTGTACGGGAAGAATATCGACCGGGTCTCGAAGTTTGGCTCTTTTGGATTATTGGCGATCGCTCAATTGCGGTGTGGTCATGAAACAGCAGCCAGGATGGCAGCCGATTCGGGAATGCAATTGGCTGACGAACTTGAGGCACCGACTGGATACTACACATTGAATGGCTATTGGGGAGTCGCAAGAACATACCTGGAGTTCTGGGAATCGAAGTGCTCCGATGCAGATTCCGAATTGCAAGCTTTGGCAAGCAAAGCCTGTCGCTCTCTCGATCGGTACGCGCGGACATTTCCGCTTGGACAACCAGCTGCCCTGATATGTCGCGGACTGGAGAAGAAGCTTAAGGGCAATAAACAGCGTGCGCTTAAGACATGGCGAAAGGCACTGTCCGTTTCCGTGCGACTAGCAATGCCTTATGAACAGGGCCTCATCCATCGCGAAATCGGACGTTGCCTTGCAGCGAGTACATCCGAGGGCCGGTCGAGTCTTGATCAAGCGGTCGAGATCTTCGCGAAATCAAATGCCGGATATGACCGCGATGTCACTCAGCGCCTGCTGGAACAGTAGCGAAATCGCAATCGACAGTCTTATAAGCGGTCACCCTCGCTTGTGGAATCCTGTCAACACGAAATGGGCGCAAAACATCACATGCCGGTTATGCTCATACCAAGTTGTGCGGTGGGAATCGATGACGCTATCGACGTTGGAAAAACACTTCACGCAGTTGATCTGCAAAGCTTTGGCAGGCGTTCAATGCCATTTCGAACGATGCCTTGTCCAGCGCATAAACTTGAACGTCTGAGGTTGCGATAATTGTCGCGTTTCGAGGTTCGCCAGTCAGGAGAGCTGTGTCACCAAAGTGATCACCGGAGACGAGCGAATGGACTATTCTCGAATCACCGTTGTTATCTGAGACGACGTCGGCCGTGCCACTGCGGAGAATGTAAAACTTGTCTCCCTCATCACCTTGGCGAATAATGGTGTCCCCGGCCGAAAACTCCTCAACCGTCATTTTTTGTGAAACCTCGGTCAATTGATTGGGGCTCATCGCCTCAAAGATCGAACATTTCCGCAAGAAATTGCAGATCTCAATCGATTGGTTGACCAGAACATCAGAGGCAATGCGACCGTCGATCATGTTCACGAGTCGATCGGCATATTCCAAAATGCGATTGTCATGAGTCACGACGAGTACTGTGGCACCTTCCTCATCTGCCAGCTGTCTCAACAATTCCATGACGTCTTTTCCCGATTCCTCATCCAATGCCGCGGTCGGTTCGTCCGCAAGAATCAGCTTCGGGCGGTTCACCAAGGCCCGAGCGACTGCGACGCGCTGCCTCTGACCGCCGGAGAGTTTTGCCGGTTT
>JANQOL010000743.1 GCA_028289675.1 Pirellulaceae bacterium | reverse complement strand
GTAGGTTGGATATTTCGCAGCGGTCCCGAATTACAGCGCAAGTACATACGAGGACGCGTGTGCAGGACAGTTTGCAAGTCAGTCGCCACGCGATAGCGTGCGGTTCACGCCACGTTTTGCGCTGGCCGCGTGCTATCGCACTGCGGCTAATGTGATATTGGCCTAGGCTGCGATCGATGACGGCAACGGAGGAGATTGGTGGTGGAATCCACGGCGCGGGAACGTAATAGTGAAGAGGAAGAGTTGGTGGCGGAACAGGCCGCAGGGCCATGTGAAGCTTCGAGTGTGACTGCAGCGCTGGAACAGAATTCGAGTGGCGATGCTAAGGGCGACGCAGGGAACGACACCGAGCAGGAGAGTGAGGTTGGTCAGGTTGATCAAACACATGAACCGGATTCGGACCCAGCAGCCGGAAGGCTGGCTAGCTCTTGGGCGGCGTTGGCGTGCATACTACTGGCGTGCTTGTTGGCGTTCAGCTTGTGGCCGGTAAAGTACGCAGCGCAACACCCAGCATCGGATCAGTCCGGGCCACGTTTCGTGCTGGACGTGAATCAAGCCACAGCCGACGAGTTGCAGGCTCTGCCTGAAGTCGGACCGTCGTTGGCTCGGCAGATCGTGGCGCACCGCGACGCCCATGGGCCCTTTCAGGATCAGCAAGAATTGCTCGACGTCCACGGACTGGGGCCACGCACACTGGAGCGTTTGGCTGACATGGTGGCCGTTGGTAGCGACTAAGCGATCGGACGGTCCGCCGGATGTTGGCAGCTGGCCAAAGGCAGACTGTCCGACGGCAATGGCGTCCAGTGGTTAGGCTGCGGACGATTTGGGCAGTTCCCAGGCAACTTGCTCGATGCAGTCGACGTCGACACAATCGGATTGTGCAACGGCCCCGGCTACAAGCGACAAGTCGGCGATCTGCACGATGCGGCGTGTAATGCCCTCACTCAGCTGCTGAATCCGTTCGATGGCTCGATCGGTGAAGATCGGTTCGTTGCGGCCGAGGCGATGTCCGGTCCATGCCAAGAACTCTGCGGTCTGCGAAACGTCCCAGCCCGGCAAATCAATCTGCAAATCCGTGCGTTCCAGCAGTGGTCGACCGACGGCACTGACCATTTGTGATTCGACGGTAAAGACCAGCGTCAATGGAAACTCCATGGACAGCAAACGACACAGATCGGCTTCGGCGGCCGCTGAACAACTTTCGGTGTCGTCGACCAGCAGCACACTATGGACGTCTTCGCGGCGCGCGGCCGAGAAGTAGTCGCACAGGCAACTCCAAGCCGCCGGGCTGTCCGCCGGCGAGCGACCGCCTGCAAATCGACTTGCCAACAGCGTGATCAATTCCCCGGGCCCCATGCCCAGCACGGAAACCTTGGTGATTGACAAGTTGGGCACTTGTTCCGTACGCGGCGGAACCATGGCGGTGTGTCGTAGCAAAGTCGATTTGCCAACGCCGCTGGCGCCCACGATCGAGCCGACGTGCCGCCGGTTGCTGATCAAGAACTCGAGCCGCGCGACGGCTTCTTCAACGGTCGCACCGCGAAACAGAGGCTGATCCGAATCGCCGGTGAACGGCGCCGCGTCAAATTGCCAGTATCGCCAGTATGTCACGTCGATGCGCCTTGCGTGGCTGAACTTGATGGAATGCGAATTGGTGACTTGCAATGCCAGCAACACTATGATGGCTGCAAGATCAATACGACTATCGCGTTGATCGACGCTTACAATCCGAAACTTGAGTGCAATCCTCACTATCGGATCAACTTCGCTGGTTTATCATGAGCTGCTGAATGGCCCCGCCTCGCTTTTACGTTGCCGATTTGCCCGAGTCTGGAACTTGCCGCCCGGACAGTACCCAGGGCAAGCATGCGCGAAGTGTGCTGCGTTTGGCCGCCGGAGATGTGGTCACCTTGTTCGACGGAAGGGGCGGGGAAGCCGAAGCGTACGTGGTAACCTCGGGCACGCGCGACCTCTATTTTGAAATCCAGCACCGCTCGGACACGTGCCGGGAATCCGCGCGGGCCATCGAAAGTTGGGTAGCTTTACCCAAAGGCGATCGTCAGCGGACGCTGGTCGATGGTCTGGTGCAATTAGGTGTTCGGCGCATGGTTCCCTTGATCACCGAGCGAGGAGTTGCCCAGCCAACGGCTGGAGCGGTCGAACGACTGCGACGCATGGTGATCGAATCCAGCAAACAGTGCGGCCGCAATCGCCTGATGGAGGTCTGCGAGCCCATGCGTGTGCCCGACATGCTGACGCACGCGACTGCAATGCCCCAGGATGCAGCTCGCTGGTTCGCGCATCCCTACGGCAAAGCACGGCCGCTGGCGGAGTTGCCGTTGGTAAGCCAGACGCCGGTTGCATTCTGCGTGGGCCCGGAAGGCGGCCTGACCGACGCGGAAGTCACTCAGCTGGTAGACGCGGGGTGGTCTCAAGTCAGTCTGGGACCGCGTGTGCTGCGAGTTGAGATGGCCGCGTTGTTGCTGGCCGGTTGGCTGAGCAACCAGCCCGAAGCCGGTCGACTGAGTTGATCTTGGGCATCTATGGTTTCTGGCTGCCAAACTCGCTCGTGCGGTACTAGTGCGTTGGACTCCAGCGTGTGTAGAACCACCCACTGTCGCGTTGTGCCTGGTTAACGGGGGAGCCGCTTTTCCAATTCTCTGAAAAAAACCAGTTGACTGCGCCTACACTTGTCGGTAATCTAACCACACATGTAGGCGCAGTGGGCGTCTGCTTGAGGAGTCGACTCGCACCAGGCAACTGCTATGACCGCTGAATCGCCACCGCCTTTGTCGGAAGCGCAATTGGAAATCATGTCCGTGGTTTGGCAGCAACAGCCATGCACGGTGGCCGACGTGTTGAAAACGCTGCGCGCCCGGCGGCCGCTAACGCGAAACACCGTGCACACCACCATGAGTCGCTTGGTGGACAAAGGTTGGCTGACTGCGGAAGCCAGGGACGGAGCGTTTGTGTATCGCGCGGCGGTCGAGCGCGAGATCGCTCAGCAGTCTTGCCTCGAGCAACTGATGCACACGGTGTTTGATGGATCTGCGGAAGGCTTGCTAGCGTCATTGCTACAAGGCCAAAAACTGTCCAAGGCGGAGGCCAATCGCATTCGTCGCATGATACGACAAGCGGAGGAGAACTCATGATGCAATTCGATCCAACGGTGAGCTGGCTTATCCCGCTCGTGCTATCCGCGCTGCTGCAAGTGACTTTGTTGTTGGCCCTCGTTCTCCTCGCCCAATCGGCGTGGCGGCGTCATCAACCGTTGGCCAGCCTGTTGGGCTGGTCTGCGTTGGCCGGCTGCCTTATCTGCCCGCTTTTGGTGCCCTGGGCATCGCAATCTCAGTTCATTTGGTGGCAAGTGGCGGTGCCGCTCCACCAATCCGGTCAGCAGTCTGCCGCACCGCTAGAATCCACTGCGTTGGCTTCAGCCTCTCCAGAGTCGATCCCCAACCCGACATCAGACTTGGAGGTCGCACCCGCTGAC
>JANQOL010000735.1 GCA_028289675.1 Pirellulaceae bacterium | reverse complement strand
GCGTCATCAACGCTGGTGGTTGCTCATTCCATCGAAAACAGGCCACATCAAAAGTAAAGATGCTCTAGGCAGCTTGGCGGTTGGCAGCTGGAATCGCCAGTTGGGCTTCGATCAAATCGAGAGTTCGAGCAGTGGCTCCCTGACCTTGCTGGACGATTTGTCGCGCTCGAAGACCGCGTTGCCGTCCGGGTTGCGGAGCGGACAGTTGCTGACCCAACCAAGGTGCAACGTGGGACAAGGTCGGTAGACGGATCGCCGCCTGAGCGGCCACCAGTGTGTTTGCAATCTCTTTGAAGTTTTCCGTGTTAGGGCCGAAGGCCACGTTGCACCCATATCCGGCTGGCTCCAGCATGTTTTGGCCGCCCCGCTGCCCGAAGCTGCCGCCCACGATGGCAATCTCCGCCAACCCCCACCACCATTTCAGTTCACCAACACTGTCGACTAACAATACGTCCCATTGATCGGAACGGACGGGAGCCTGAATTTGGCTTCGTCGGGCAACGCGCTCCCCGCTGACTTTCAAGAGGTCGTAAACCGACTGAAAGCGGTCCGGATGGCGGGGCACTACGATCAGCTTCAGGTCTGGGCAGCCGCGTTTTAGCTTCATATAGGCAGCTAGCGCCGTCTCTTCCTCAGGCGCCTGTGTGCTGCCGACCAGGACGACGCGATGCTCCGGACGGATCCCCACCAACTCGCGCAACCGCACGACATCGGTGGCATCGCGATCTTGATTAACGTTGTCAAACTTGATGCTCCCCGTAGCGGTGACTCGATCTGCCGGGCAACCACAATCGACGAATCGTTCGGCGATGGCGTCGGACTGCGCCGCTACGTGATCCAGCTTGCCGAACATGACACGTGTCATGCGGCTCAATCGAACGTAGCGCCGATGACTTCGATCGCTCAGACGTCCGTTGACGACCATCATTGGCACCTGCTGTTCATGGGCATAGTCGATCAGATTGGGCCACAGTTCCAATTCTCCGAAGACAATCAGAGCGGGGCGGACTGCGTTTAGAGTACGGCGGACGGCCCACGAAAAATCCAACGGGAAGTAGAACGTACACACGTCCGGCAACTTGTCGCGGGCGAGCGCCATGCCGCTATCCGTAGTCGTGGACAGGACGATCCTTGCTCGGGGATGGCGCGATTGCAAATGGCGCAGCAGGGGGATCAGCAACTGCACTTCGCCCACGCTAACGCCGTGCAACCAAATCGTCGGCTTCTTTGGAAGATTGTCCTCAGGCTGGCAAAAGTAATCCGCCGGCAAGCCGCACAACTTCTGCGCGAGTCCATGCCGATAGCGACCAGTTTTGAAGCGGCGGTACATCAACCACGGGAGCGCGAGCACGAGTGCGCTCAGATACAGTCCATTGCGTAACCAATATCTCATGTTCGGCCTCCTGCCAAACCTACTCCATCGGCCAGCCTACCCGACCGTTACTTCTTGCCGCAGCAGGCTTTGTATTTCTTGCCACTACCACAGGGGCACGGCGAGTTGCGTCCAACTTTCTTCTGCGTGTTACGGATGGGCTCGGCGCGGACTTCGGGGGCGCCGGCGTTGTCGGCTGCCGCCAAGTCAGCTTCTTGCTGGGCCGCCAACTGCGAAGTCGTTTGCGCGGGGGCATGCTGAGCATTGGTTTCGGCCCACGTATCCGCGATAAATCCCTCTTCGAGGGCTTCCATGCGGAAAATCAAATCTGTCATTCGCTCGCCGACGGAGAACCACATTTCTCCGTACATCCGCATGCCTTCGCGCTTGTACTCGACCTTGGGATCCATCTGCGCGTAGCTCTTCAAACTGATCGCACTGCGCAAGTGGTCCATGGCCAGCAAGTGGTCTTTCCAGGCGCTATCCACGATGCTCAAGAGCACTTGACGCTCCATGCGGCGGATTTCGGGGTGAAAGCGGTCGTCCACAGCCTGGGCGACGGTTCGTGACACTTCACCTTCGTCCATCTCGCCCAATTGCTCGGGTGGCAATTGAGTGTCCAGCTTGTCGTGCAACCATTGGCTGAACGAATCCAACGCTCCGTTACCGCCCGAGATGTACTTCGCAGACGTGTTCGGTTCCGCGCTGCCGAAGAACTCACGCACTTTATCCTGAGCCAAGACCGCCGTGGACTCGCCGTGTTGGTAGTGAGCTTCACTGTGCGCGACCAGCTTGTCACGCACTTCATTCAAGGTTCCCGCGGATAGCTCGTTCGCTGGGATTTCAGCGTCGAAGCGCGATTGCGCCCAGGTTGCCAAGGAATCCTTGTCTAATTGAATCTGATTGCTTCCAACCTGACGTCCAAAGCGAGTGATTCCGGCCAAGACTGGGAATTCCGATTCCTTGCGGCGGTAAGCTGTTTCCGCGACCGCAACCAATTCGGATTGGATGTCTTCCGCCTCGCGCGCCCGAAAATCTTCCAGGTCCAGTTCGATACCGAACTTGTTCATCATCCAGCCGACGAGCATTTTGATGCCGTAGTCGGCGTGCAGCAACGGTGCTCCTTCGCTGAGGTCCGTACTGCCAATCTTTTCGAAAACTCGCTCGATGAGCTTCTCATCGATTTGATCGCGCGGCGTCCGTTTGATCTCTGCGACGCTGTAGTTCGTTCCGTAGCGCGTGTTGACCCACTTGGCAAGCGCGCCCCAGTTCCAGTCTTCTTCCGATTCGCCCTCAGGCAAGTTCTCTTCGATGGCGTCCAGGATTTGCGTCTCAGCCGCCCGTTCCGCCGCATCGATGGCGTAGGCAGAAGCCGTGCCCGGATCCAAATTGCGGAAGTCGCGCGCTTCCAACTCACACGACAGCTTCTTACTCACCCACTTGGTATACGCTTCGGCGCCGAACAGTGGATCGGTGTATTGATTGACATAGTTTTCGATCTGCTGGCCGATCTGCTCCAAGACAAGTTGCCGGCAGCTGACACCATCCAAGATTTCCTGCCGATAGGAATAAACTCGCTTGCGTTGCTGGTCCATGACTTCGTCATATTCCAGCAGACTCTTACGAATCTCAAAGTTGCGTTCTTCAACCTTCTTCTGAGCTGCGGTAATACGGCGGCTGACAAAGGCATTTTCGATAGCTTCGCCCTCGCCCATGCCCAACTTGCCCATCATGCCGCGTACCCAGTCGCCGGCAAAGATCCGCATCAAGTCATCTTCCAACGATAGGTAGAAGCGGCTGCTACCGGGATCACCTTGACGGCCACAGCGTCCACGCAGTTGCAAGTCGATGCGTCGTGACTCGTGCCGCTCGGTACCGACGACGTACAGGCCACCGATGTCACGCACGGTGCGACCTGTCTCTGACATCTGCTCCCGTTGGTCGATCTCGTCTACCAAGCCGTCCCATTCCTCCTTGGGAACGTCCAGCCGCGTGGTGTATTTGTCTTGCAGTTGAGCCCACGCCATCGTTTCCGGATTGCCACCCAGGATGATGTCCGTACCTCGACCGGCCATGTTGGTGGCGATGGTGACGGCTCCGATGCGGCCGGCTTGCGCGATAATCTCCGCCTCTCTCCGGTGATGCTTGGCGTTCAACACTTGGTGCGGAATGCCCCGCAATTCCAACTGCCGCCCCAGCTGTTCGCTTTTTTCGATCGACACGGTGCCGATGAGAACCGGTCGTCCTTTGCGGCGAATCTCGTCGATGTCGTTCACATCAACTTGCTGCTCCTCACGCGTTTCTTTCAACTTGATGGTGACGCGTTCTTCCGTCTCCTTGACGATTTCGCCCACCAGTTCCTCGCCGCTGTTCAACTGCACCGTATCTAGTTTGCTCATTTGCTCCACGTCTTCGGCGACTGCAGCAAACTTCTCTTTCTCGGTGAGGAAGATCGTGTCGGCGAATTCGATCCGCTGCAGTTCGCGGTTGGTGGGAATGGCGATCACGTCCAGCTCGTAGATCTTCCAGAACTCGTTGGCTTCTGTCATCGCGGTACCGGTCATCCCCGCGATCTTGTCGTACAGCTTGAAGAAATTTTGCAGCGTGATGGTGGCCAACGTCTGCGTTTCTTCCTTGATCTTGACGCCTTCTTTGGCCTCGACCGCTTGATGTAGACCATCACTCCACTGCCGGCCTTCCATCATCCGTCCGGTGAAGTCGTCGATGATGATAATGGCGTTGTCCTTGATGACGTAGTTCACGTCACGCTTGTACAGGTAGTGAGCTTTCAGAGCATTGTCGATCAGGTGCGGCCATTCCATGTTGCCGGCGGTATAGAAGCTCTCGACGCCGGCCAGCTTTTCTGCCGCACGTACGCCATCGTCGGTCAAGTTAACCGTGTGGTCTTTTTCGTTAACCGTAAAGTGGTCGTCTTTTTGCAATTGTCGGGCGACGCGATCCGCGTCGGCGTATTTGCCGATGTCTTGGTGGGCGGGCCCCGAGATAATCAACGGTGTCCGGGCTTCGTCGATCAGAATGTTGTCCACTTCGTCAACGATCGCGAATGCCAATGGACCTTGTACTTGTTGGTGATGCTTCGGAAAACGCTCGTCGTCACGGGCTGCCAAACGCATGTTGTCCCGCAAATAGTCAAAACCGAGTTCGTTGTTCGTGGCGTAGGTAATGTCCTTGGAGTAAGCCTCCTGCCGCTCGTCATTGCTCAGCCCGCTTTGGATTGCACCTACGGTCAGCCCCAACCCCATATACAGCGGGGCCATCCACTCCATGTCTCGACGCGCCAGGTAGTCGTTGACCGTTACCACATGGCATCCTCGGCCCGCCAATGCGTTGAGGTACGTGGGCAACGTGGCCACCAACGTCTTACCTTCACCAGTGACCATCTCCGCGATCATGCCGTTGTGCAGCACAATCCCTCCGATCAACTGCACGTCGTAGTGCCGCATATTCAAGAAACGCTTGCCGCCCTCGCGACAGACCGCAAAGGCTTCGATCAAGATGTCATCCAGCGTTTGGCCGTCACGCAGACGAGTCTGGAATTCTTCAGTCTTGCCTCGCAGCTGCTCGTCGGTCAGCTGAGACAGTTCATCTTCCAAAGCGTTGATTTTCTGGACAATCGCTTCAAAGCGCTTGATTTGCCGAGCATTCGACGAGCCGAAGACACTCGTGACCGCCCGCTCAACCCCTTGCAGCAAGTTGCCAAAGAAAAGGCTGGTGCCTTCCCAAACACGTTCCAGTAATTCCATATCCAACGCAGCTTTAACAAATGTGGTAACGGTGCGGGCCGATGCGTCCCGAGATCGCAGCCGGCAAATCGCCTGCAAACCGGGCGCGAAAACTATGACAGCATCCGTGTGTCATCCTGGCCGACGGTTCCAAAAACGCTCGACCTTTTAGCAATTCACAGACCAACTGACGCGTTTCAGACGGACAGTTTGGCGGTGGCGGACAAACTGGCTCCCGTCGATCAACCGGCAACGTGACGTAAGTCCCGCAGAGTAGCTACTTTACAGCCGGTTAGCCTAAGGTTTTCATCGCGCTCGGTCAACTGCGATCAGACGAAGCTACCGTGATGAAACTCCCCCGGAAGTCTCCGGAAAGCCAGCGACCCGATTGCTAGGCGGCAAACGCAACTGCCTGAGATAACAGCAGCTCACGGAACTCAGCTCAAGTACCGGAATCGCTGCCAAGAAGCTTGGTCTATGTCCGGTTCACGCCAGGGGACGCTGGCGGCAGGAATGAATGTGGCGACGCAGTGGTCAGCGTGCCTCCGGCGGCGCTCCAGTGGCCCTGTATTTGATGGACTTGCCCAGCGCGGTGGCCCGCCGCCTGAAGCCACCGCCAACATGGCATGGCGGCCGGAGCATTTTTACTCTGATGCGGCCTGTTTTCGACGGAATGGGCGACCGCCAGCGTTGATGACGCAGGCCATGTGTCCGTGCGACTCGGAGTAGTTAAGCCCAGGCGGCTCACTTTAGCCGACCAGGCTAAAACCGTGGCTCTTCAGATCGCAAACTTCTTCGGATCCGGACGTATCGGTCAACAATTCCAGCAGCAGATCTTCGAGTTCGCTCCGGCGCCGAGCTCCTTCGATCGCTCGCGCTCGCGTCATCTCTGGAGTCCAGCGGTTCTTGATATTCGCCACGCGCCGGCGGATGGTGTCCAGATCAACAAACGACTCGTGACCGATCGGAGCTGGCTTCTTGACTTCGGTTCTTGATACTAACTGCATGGCACCTACCTCCCTGGTAACGTGAAAACGATCGGCGACCAATCGCTCAATGCGAATTGGGCGTCCAGCCATCCGACCTGCGACAGCGATGACTGGAACGGTTTCTAGGGGATGCAACAGTCGTGCCAATTGGTGGGATTCGATCCGAAAGCAGCCAAATCATGGCCGTAAGCTGTTTCAATGCAATGACTTAGAGAACCATCTCTCATCGAGTAGCCTCCGGAAGGTACTCCAGTGCTGGCCTCGTCGGGAGAAGATCTTTCAATCAATTACACAGCTTGGTCTCACCTTGAGACAGCTCGCCCTGAATGCGATACGGGCGGACGCGGTGATTTACGTCCGTTGCGACAACTGCCTGAGCAGAAAGAACATCTCGGCACCAATTTCTCGACTACGGCGGTCGTAGGTGGCCTCTTCTTCGGCAGTATCGTCGGAGCGCTTCGGGTCCTGGTAATGCAACGGAACTCGCAGCTCAGCTCCAGGCACCACAGGGCAGTTTTGATCCGCGTCGTCACAGCACATCATGGCCGCGATGGCGTGAGTGGGCAGCGAAGCGTGGCCGAACGCTTTGGAGAACAACTGCTGAGTTCGCTGGTTGGACAAATGGAGTTGGTACACCGGATTGGCCGTCGCTGAATCGCCAGACAATTCAAAACCGATCCGCCGCAGACTGGCGACGGTGCGAGGATTGCACTCAGTGGCCTCCGTGCCGCATGAAAACGCGTTTACCCTTGGCAAGGAGTAATGCTCTGCCGCGACCGCGGCCCAAACTTCGGAGAGCTGGCTCCGGCGCGAGTTGTGGGTGCACACAAACAACAGATTGAGTTGTCCCGCGGCAGCGAGCACTCGATGCATCTGCTGCGCAGCGTCGAGCAGTAATTGCTGCCGAAGGGGATTCAGTTGGCGACTCGACGCCTCGATCGCATCCACGCTGCTCGAATAACTCAATTGACTGGAGTCCATCTATCGGCCCTAAAACGCACATTGCCGGCGGTCGGCTACTGGAGCAGGAGTGTCCTCGCCCTCTTCGCGACGGAGCGGATTGAAACGAAAACCGCCCGCAGCGAGTCCAGATCGTGGCAGGCGTTGCCATGGTTTACAATAGGGCACAGGCGGTGTTGGCCTGCCGTCGATCCGCAGCATGTCGAGTTGGCTGACTATGAACAACCGATGGCGTGGGTTGGCTAGGTCACGAGTCGAATTTGGCTGCCCGCCGGACTCAAGATTTCATCAGTTCTTAACGGCAATCTTCACCCAAACTCAAGACGCATGAAGCAGATCGCGTTAGCAGATCTCGAATTGGGACCCGTGCTGGGTGTTGGAACGGTGGGCACGGTCTATCGCGGTATTTGGGAAGGTCGCACGGTCGCAGTGAAACTGCTGCATGCCTCGATTTCCACAGACGAGCTGATCCGCGCTCGCTTTCGCCGCGAGATGGAAATCCTGGAAAAGCTGGAGCACCCGCACATCATTCGCTACCTGGGTGGCGGAGAACGTGACGGCCAACTGTATTACGTCATGGAGGCCGTGGAGGGAGGGACCTCCCAGGATTTACTGACTCGATTCGGGCCTCTGTCTTGGCAGGAGGTGGCCTCCATCGGCCGACAAGTGTGCAGCGCGCTGCAGCACGCGCACAATCACGGGATCATTCATCGCGATCTAAAGCCGAGTAATTTGTTTCTCGACCATGAGGGAAACGTGCGGTTGGGGGATTTCGGGATCGCCCGCGACACGAATTCGGCAGACATTACTTCACAAGGACTAACCGTCGGCACCCATGCGTACATGTCGCCGGAGCAGATCACGGGCGAACAGCACGTTACTGGCAAAGCGGACTTGTATTCCTTGGGATGCGTTTTATTCGAGCTGTTGACTGGCAACAAGCCATTTGAAGGGTCGAATTTTGCGGTGTTGTTCGAGCAACATTTGCGAAAGGACCCACCCCGTGCGGCTGACGCAGGCGTCCAATGTCCGGCCAAGTTGTCGGAGATCATTGATCAGCTGCTACGCAAAAACCCGGAGGAACGTCCCTTCAACGCTCGCTCGGTTCAAGGAGCTCTATTGGAATTGTTGGCCACGGACGCCGCGTCGGACCGACAGTCGTCGCGATCTCACCGCAGTTCCGATGCAAGAGATCGTTCAGCAGCAGCCGATGCAGACACCGATGTGGGCGCGGCAGCCGTGATGGACCCAGGCATGGAGCGTCTGACACTTAAACTGGGGCGTGCCCAACCCGCAGAGGTGTCATGGAAGGCGTTGCTGGTGCTGGGAGCGGTGTTGGTTGTCGCTGTGACTCTGGCGGCCGTGTGGAGCCGCTAACCCATTGCATGTAGAGCCGGCGACCGCTCAGAATCTAGTTTGCAAATTCGAGTATGACATTTTCGCAGACAGAATACCTGCGTCAGGAGTTGCTGTCCCAGCAGTGGATCCAGGATCTGCACTGGTTGCCAGAGATCGACTCAACAAACAGCTGGGCTTATCGAAGTCTGCAAGATGGCAGCGCCGGCCGGCTGCCTGCACTGTTCCTGGCGGATCAGCAAACGGCGGGACGAGGGCGCGGCGATCACCGATGGTGGTCTCCCGGAGGGTGCCTGATGATGACACTTGCCATCGGCGCGGATCTACTGCCCGGCGATCGATCGGTGTGGAGTCAACTGGCATTGGTGGTCGGTGTGGCCGTCGCCGAAGCCGCGGGTGAGTTCGTCGATGCCTCAACAATTCAGCTGAAGTGGCCCAATGACTTGTACGTGGCCGGACGCAAATGCGGCGGGATCCTCATCGAGTCCGGTCCCCACCGAGCTGATGGGACGCATCCGTCAACGTGGCTGGTGGGCCTGGGGCTCAATGTTGATCTGAATTGGTCGGCAGCCCCCGAGCAGTTGCAAGCCCAAGCAACTAGTCTGTCAGACCAGAGTCCGGCGCGGGTGGACCAAGCCGCCGTGCTGGTCGAGCTGATTCAGCAGTTGGAGGGTTGGCTGCTGGGCTGGCGCGATGGCCAGCGTCACTGGCAAACTCATTGGCATCAAGCTTGTTTGCTAACAGGCAAAGTAGTGCGTGTCGGCGATGGCCAAAGCCGCGGCGTAGTGGGCCTGTGCGAAGGCGTCGATGGTCACGGCCGTTTGGTGGTCCGCACCGAGAGCGGCGTCCAACTAATGACCTCGGGGCAAGTAATAGATTGGGATTAACGTGGTTAGCTATTAGGTGAATGGTATTGTTTTATCTGTGTTTAGCCGCAATACCGTTGAAATTTCAATAAATCACGACTCCTGCTAGGGTTGCGTTTCTTCACAAACCAGCCCAAGGCAAGGAGCCGTGACATGAT
>JANQOL010000713.1 GCA_028289675.1 Pirellulaceae bacterium | reverse complement strand
AAATCCCCCATCCCTTGGTCATCCGTCATTACCAGGATGATATTGGGCCGCTTTCCGGCCAACGACTCACCCCAGGCTAAGGGCGCGCCGGTATAGAGTGTCGCCATTGCCACAAGCAGCAGTCGGAGTGGCAACCTCCATTTCAGTTGCTCTCGCTTTTTTGCATGATCGAGTAATACGTTCAAACAACCACACCCCAGAAACATGTCAGATCTCCGCTGTCCAAAAGTGGCAAGTCCGCACGGGTCGAACTAGCGTTTCGCTTCGTACTTCCAATGACGCGTCTTGCCCTGCTCAATCCACTCGATGGCTTGAGTAACGCGTCTTTGCCGGGTTTCTTCCCGCTTCGCCTCCACAATCCATTCGATGTAGTCGCGCCGCTGTCCGGGTGCGAATCTATTGAACACCTTTTGGGCCGCTTTGCTGTCAGCCAAAGCGGACTGCAACGCCGGCGGCATGGGAGGTACTTTGACCGGCTGAGTTTTCTTCTTGGGCACAGCAGCAGCACGCTCGTTCAACTCAGCTGCCTGCTTGACGTAGTCCGCCAGCACGGCTGCCGCTGGCATGTCCTTCAGCGTTTCGAATCGGGCATTGCACATGCTAGCCGCACGGCGTGCAAGCAACTGAGCTGGATCCTTCATTTCTTTGCTGCGCCAGAAGCCAACTGCCACATGTTTTTTGAATGCAGCCATGCTTCCCAGAATGCCGTGGTGCTCAAAACATGGAATGCCCCATTTGATGCTTTCGGTGGCGCTTGGACAGCCTTGGTGAAAAGCAGTCCGTACTCGTTTCAAGATCGGCTGGGCGAACTCTGGAGCACTGGCGATATATTTGTCGACGGCTGCATTTTTTTTCGTGGAACTCTTCTTCGCCGCAGCCTTCTGCGACGTCACCTTCTTGCTCCCAGGCACCTTTTTCTTAGGTGCCTTCTTGGCAGCAGCGCTCGTCTTGCCAGCTTTCGATTTCACGGTTGCGCTCTTCTTCGTTGCCGCTGGCCGGCTTCTCGCGGACGACGTCTTCTTGGGCATGCGAGCTCCGTTTACTGCACTTTCACTTCCGCCGAACGCGGCAACCCCACATCTTCGGTTTGTAGCACCACCATGCGTTGGTAGATTCCACCTTGCTCAATTAATTGCTGGTGCGTACCGCGCTCGGCTATTCGACCATGGTCCAACACCAAAATCAAATCCGCGTGGGCAATGGTACTCAGCCGGTGAGCGATCACAAAGGCAGTGCGGCCGGTCAGCAACCGCTTTAGGCTGTTTTGGATCAAGCGTTCGCTTTCGCTGTCTAGGTTGCTGGTAGCTTCGTCCAAAATGAGGATCCGCGGGTCCGCCAAAATCGCTCGGGCAATCGCCAAACGCTGCCGCTGTCCGCCGCTCAATTTGACTCCCCGCTCGCCGATCAGTGTGTCGAAACCTGCCGGCAACTCCTCGATGAACTCGCGTGCCGCTGCAGCTTCGGCCGCAGCAACCACAGCGTCCTCGGCGGCTCCGCGGCGGCCGTAGGCGATGTTCTCGCGTACGGTCCCATCGAACAAGAACACGTCCTGTTCAACGACGCCCAACAGCTTGCGGTACGAGTCGAGTCGGATGTCCTGCACGTGGCGACCATCCAGTTCGATACTACCTGCAACCGGTTGAAAGAAGCGGGCCACCAAGTTGCACAGGGTTGTTTTGCCCGCGCCGCTGCGCCCAACCAGCGCCACGACGGAACCCGCTGGCGCCACAAAGGAAATGTCCTCCAGCACCGTTGTGTCGGCACCGGGATAGCGAAAACAGACTTCGTCAAAACGAATTTCGCCTTCCACCTGTCCCCGCTCCAGGGCAATCGCGCCATCATTGCCCACCGACTCGGTCGCTTCTTCCAGCAAGTCCAATACACGGTCGAGCCCAGCCAGATTGTTTTGAAACGACATGGCGCTGGAGGCGATCGCCGCGATGGGACCCAGCAACATGGTCAAGTACACCAGGAACATCATTAGGTCTCCCAGGGTCAATTGGCTCTGCAAGATCTGCCAGCCACCGTATAGGAGCAGGCCAGTGGACGCCAATGGAATCAGCACCTCCCAGATGACCTCCAGAATGCGGCTGGCCCACCATACCATCAGCTGCTGTCGGGCTAGCAGATGCGTGGCCTTGGTGAATCGCCGTGATTCACTTTTGCGGCGCGCAAACGTACGCACGACACGAATCCCACCAAAGGTTTCAGTCGTGGTTGCGTCAATCTGCTGCCGGCGACCGCGAATGTCCTTGTACAACGGACGAACACGATGAATCCAGGTGCGATGGGTAAACCATACAGCCGGTAACAGCAACAATCCTCCGAGCATCAGCCGCCAATCCACGATGACCAATACGGCTAAGCTGCCGACCAACTGGATCACCGCCTGCCAGGGGTTGTACAACATGTTGAAAATCAGATCCGCGATGCCGCCGGCATCCTCGCGAATCAAGCTGGTCGCACCACCACTTTTCAACTCTTGGATGCGGTGCAGCGGCAACCGCATCGAGTGCTCAAAAACTCGTCGGCGAATATCAGCTTGCACCATATTGACCGCTTTGGTGGCATACCAGCGGCCCCACAGGTGAACGAACGTCCGCACCAAAGTAATTCCGGCCACGGTCGCCGCGATCAGTCCCAGCAGTCCCATCGGAGACAAGCTGGGCAGCCGCTCGTCCAACCACTCGGGTAAGGGCAGGGGAGGGGTAGTCAACACATAGTCGATGGCAAACTTCGTGCCCGCTGGAGGCAACAAACCCAGCAACGTGCTGACGGTCAACGTAGCTAGCGCGAAGACCACCTTCCTGCGGTGACCGACTAACTGAGCCCAAAATCTGGCAAACAGCTGCCAAAACGAACGCTGCCGACTGGCATTCTTGGCGGCATTGTTGCCGGCGTCCGGTTGGCGCTGCTGCCCACGTCGCTCAGCGATTTCTTGCAGGTAATCCCGATACCGCTGGCGGCTGCTAAGATTTGGCATGTGGTTCTCTTGGCGTCCAACTCGTTTTGTGCTTTGGTGATGACCAGCATTTCGCCCGTGGAATTGTTTCCTCACGACTACCAAGACGCCATCGACCGGTTCGACACCGCGGTTCGTCAACTCGGCTGGCAGTGCGAACAGCTGCCGGTCGATCCCAGCCATGGGGCCGGCGAATCATTCCATGCCCAGATCGCGCTTTCTCCTGGGATTCAGTCTGACGGCAGCCAGCTTCATCCCAACAAATCGTCGATCAAAGCGTTGGTCTTGTCCAGCGGACTGCACGGCATCGAGGGCTTTCTGGGGTCGGCCATCCAATTGCAGTTCTTGCAGCAAATCCGACGACGTCAGACGGAGCGGTCCGGCTCGATCGACCACTTGCCGGTCATCATCTTGCACGCCTTGAATCCTTATGGATACGCCGAACTGCGTCGAACGGACCGCGACAATCGAGACTTGAATCGTAACTTTCTACCGTCCAGTGATGACTTCGGTGGTTGCACTCCGCTCTATCGCCGGCTGGATCCGTGGCTGAACCCTCGCCGTGCGGCCTCGGGTGGATCACTCTTTGCCTGGCAAGCGCTGTGGCACACCGTGCACTTCGGTCGCCGACCATTGCAAGCGGCCATCGCTGGCGGCCAATACGAGTTCCCCGAAGGACTCTTCTTTGGTGGCCATTCGCCGGCACCGCTAGCAGATCTACTGCGTGCCCGCATGCCCCAGTGGCTGAATGGTGCGCAGCAAGTCGTTCACTTGGACTTTCACTCCGGCTTGGGTCGCTGGGGACGCGTGCAACTGCTCATTGAAAACAGCCTGTCCGACGACCAAAGGTCGACGATATCTAGGTGGTGCTCACATCGAGAGGTGGTGGAAGTCGATCAAATACCCGCCCAATACCAGGCCAACGGTAGCTGGGGCAGGTGGTGTTCCCGCATGTTTTCCAACATCGACTATTTGTTCGCGGTCGCCGAATTTGGTACGTATGATCCACTACGCGTCCTACGGGCTCTGCGAGACGAGAATCTGGCGCACCACTGGCCGGATCAAGTTGCAGATCCACTTGCGGCCAAGCTCCGACTAAAAGAGGTGTTCTGTCCGCGTTCTATGCCATGGAGAAACATGGTGTTGAGGAGGGCGGATCGCATCTTGCAGCAGATCTTGAATGACTGGTAGCAGGACTGCGCGTGTAACACACTTTAGCTTCCTGCACACCAGCTTCAATTCGTTTCGGGAGACATGCCAGGATGCAAATCTCACTGCGCACTCTGTTGGGTCTAATGCTGGTCTTCGGCTCCCTGCCATTTTGGTTCGAGCATTTTCTAATCCCCTTTGCCATCATCTTGATCGTTAGCCTGGTCATGGCGCTGCGCGGTTTTTCAGATACCTCCGACGACGACATCAACTTTTCGTAGCCAGCTCAGACATCAGCTTCTTGCAGGCTAACTGGCGATTCCGTTGAGCTTTTGGCTGAAGACGCAGGCCAGCCCCAAAACCAGTCTTCTGCCCAGCGGGACGACGATTCCGTCTGTGCGAACCTCCGACCTGCACAGACGCCAGGGTGGACAGTCCTGGAATTCCGTCGTTGGCGGGCGGCAGTTCGGCTAGGCAATCTCCGGGCTTCCGATCTGAAAATTTCCAACAAAATTCGTGCATAATGAGTAACAGTGGGCTGAATATTCGTTCTCCAGGTTGAGCGCTGTGCTCGGGGTCGGGCCAATCTGGTAGCCGAGGTCCCGCCTCGGCGGTTTCGGTTTGATGAGGAGACCAGTGTCGCATGTCGACTCACGTCGCAGAGATGATTCGTGTGGCCCGTGGCGGGTCCGAAGAATGCCTGGGCAAATTGCTACACCGCTATCGCAACTATCTTAAGTTGCTGGCGGCAACCAGGATGTCCAAGCTGGTGCGAGGCCGAGCCGGTTCGTCAGATGTCGTCCAAGAAACGAGCCTTCAGGCCTTCCGTTCGTTTGAGCAGTTCCGCGGTTCGACCGAGGGAGAATTGCTGGCTTGGCTCAGGGCCGTACTGGCCAGCCGACTGAATCGCTTGCTGGAACAACATGTGGGTGCAGAGCGGCGTGATGTACGCCGCGAGATTTCGCTGGATCAGATCGCGCGTAGCCTGGATAATTCGACGGTGCGCCTAGAAGAGATCCTGCCCGACCGCGATCAGTCCCCGAGTAGCCATGCGCATAAGCACGAGCAAGTCTTGGTGGTCACCGATCTACTGTCTGAATTACCAGAGCATTATCGCGAAGTCATCGTCCTGCGGCATCTGGAAGGTCTCAAGTTCCCCGAAGTGGCCGAGCGGATGCAGCGTTCGCACGGCGCTACTCGGATGCTTTGGTTTCGTGCCATCGAGTCGCTGCGTACCAAACTCTCACAACGAGGCCTGGTGTGATCCGCTCCATAATTGGTCAAACAGGCATCGGTGACTCGGGATCAGCGACCAGTTGGCCCTCCGCAGGTGGCGATTTTGAATCGCAATTCACCGACAGCGACCCGCTGGCTCAGGTGGCCCTGCAATATCTGAGCGCCTTGGAACAGGGGCAAAAACTGTCTCCCGAGGACTTTGCCCAGCAATGCGATTGCCAGGACGACCGGCTACTGGAATCGCTGCGCAGTATCCGTTTACTGTTTGAGGCCGCGGACGACTTGGGAGCAGAACTGCGGCGGGATGAGCTCGACGACCAGCCGACCGACGAAATGCTGGGACGAATTCTGGGTGATTATCGATTAATCCGAGAAATTGGCCGCGGTGGCATGGGGCTAGTGTTCGAAGCCGAACAAATCTCTCTCGGTCGTCGCGTGGCCGTAAAAGTGCTTCCAACGGCATCCATGCTGGACGATCGACAAGTGGCCAGATTCGCCATCGAATCGTATGCGGCGGGTCGGCTCCAGCATCCGCACATTGTTCCCATCTACGGCGTCGGTTCTTGCGATTCGACCTATTACTACAGCATGCCGCTGATTGATTGCACGCCGCTGGAGGTTCCGATGAACATCGGCCGGGTCGCCCGGCTAGCCATCGAGGTCGCTGGTGCCCTCCAACACGCCCACGAACTGGGCGTGATCCACCGCGACATCAAGCCATCCAACCTGTTGCAAG
>JANQOL010000712.1 GCA_028289675.1 Pirellulaceae bacterium | reverse complement strand
TCAGCGCAATCTTGGTTGAAGGCCAAGCTCCCATCGGCGAGTACTCCGAAGTAATTGGCCGCGATCAACGAACAACTCGGCGGTGGCGGAGCGGGCACTTAGGTCCGGCCAAACATTTTGTCGAGTTGTTCGCGACTGAAGAACAGTGCGGTTGGGCGACCGTGCGGACAGTGGTGCGTATTTTGATAGTGATCGCGCTGCTCCAGCAGAGCAGTGATCTCCTCGGTAGCCAACTTGTCGCCAGCTTTGATCGCCGCCTTGCAAGCCATCATGTGCAGCAGTTCGTCCAATATCTCGCGCGAGCTCGGTTCTTTACCTCCGGCCATCAACGGCTCGAGTACTTGCCGCAGTACCTCGCCGGGCCGTAACTTGGTCAGCATAGCGGGGTAGCTGTGCATCAAAATCGTATCGCCGCCAAACGGTTCAATCTCGATACCGATCTCCGCCAAGATCTCTTGAAACTCAATGGCGGCAGCAGCCTCGGCAGGCGTCAAATCCAACGACTCGGGGACCAGCAGTTTTTGGCGCTCGAGGCTCCGTGACTCGACTTTAGTTCTTAGCTGCTCATACATAATCCGCTCGTGCAGGGCGTGTTGGTCGATGACGACCATCCCCGATTCGTCCTGCGTCACCAAGTAGCGGTTGTGAAGTTGAAATCCCAGGCGACTGGTCGCCGGCTGCTGCGCGCCATCGGCGCTCGTTTCAGAGGCTTCCTGCTCCTCGGGCGGCGGCGAGTTTGGGAGGTAAGTCGAACTGCTATCTGGTCGGTCGAACGGGCGAAAGGGCGGTATCTGCTCTGGCAAATTCAAGTGCGGCGTGGGACGAGGGCCGGAGGAGACCTGGGCCATCTGTTCGGCGTGCGAGGACCACCGCGTGTCGTCCCGCGTTAGCGCCGAACCCAACTCGGCAGCCACTGGGGATTGTCCCGTCGGGGCGGAAACCGGCTGCGAACTTGTGGGGCCCGAACCATGTTGAGCCGGGACGCGCGCAGGTGCACCGGAACTGGGACCGGACGCTGGCGAAACTAGTCCTTGAGGAACCGGTCCTGGCACGTGGCGAGCTCGGGCGGTCAGGTCACTGGTTAAAAACTCGTGTCGCAACGTCTTCAACAGTTGGCTGTACAGTTTGCCACTTTCCTGAAAGCGCACTTCCATCTTCGTTGGGTGGACATTGACGTCCACTTGGTCTGGAGGCAGCTCCAGACGCAGAAAGCAAATGGGAAATCGCCCCACCATCAGCAGACCCCGATAGGCTTCGCCCAGGGCGTGTTGTAGTGAACGATCGCGAATGTAGCGGCCGTTCAAAAACAGATACTGCATGCGGTTGTTGCTGCGGCTGACTGACGGGTCGGCGACAAATCCCGACAACTGGGCCTGGTCTTGTTGGCTGGACACCGGTATCAACGCCTGGGCAATCTCATCTCCAAAGAAAGCGGCGATTCGTTCCTGCCACGACGTCGTCTCCGCTAAATCATAAACCGTGCGGTTGCCGCTGATCATCTTCATGCTGACTTCCGGAAAAGCTAGAGCAATCCGGGTGAACGCTTCGGTGATGTGACCAGCTTCCGTGGGTGGAGTCTTCAGGAATTTTTTTCGTACCGGAGTATTGAAGAATAAATGCCGCACTTCGATGGTCGTACCGACGGGGCAACCGGTGGGCTGCAGCGGTTCGGCCGCGCCGCCTTGGACTCGCACTTCGGTCCCCGAATCGGACGCGGCGGTGCGGGTCTTCAGGACGAGGTGGCTGACTTCGGCAATCGAGGCCAGCGCTTCTCCTCGAAATCCCAACGTGTGGACGTCGAATAGATCGTCGGCCGACTGGAGTTTGCTGGTCGCGTGGCTGGCCAAGGCCAGAGGAATTTGCTCCTCGTCGATGCCGCACCCGTCATCGCTGATCCGAATCAGTTCGATACCGCCGCCTTCGATGGTCAATTCAATGGACCGAGCGCCAGCGTCGATACTGTTTTCGAGCAGCTCCTTGACGACACTGGCCGGCCGCTCGATGACTTCTCCGGCCGCGATCTTGTTCACTAGACTGGGCGGCAATTGGCGGATGGTTGGCATGTCATTGCCTTCACTTGATGGATAGAACGACCGAGCAGGCGACCGTGCCCAGCGGCAGCTAATCGTCCGAGGAGGCGGCGTCAGTGTTTGCGGCTGGTTGTTCTCCGACCGGTTCAACGCTCAACCCTTGTTCCTCGTCTTCCTGGCGGTACTTGTCGAGTTTGCGGTACAGTGTTCTGGCGCCGATGCTAAGCATTTTAGCTGCTTCCTCGCGATTGCCCGCCGTCATTTTCAGCGTCTCTTCAATCGCCCACCTTTCGATTTCCGACATGGTCCGGCCGATCAGATTGGACTCAGCCGCCGGAGGCAAACTGGTGCCCGCGCCTTCCGCAGATGGCGACTCTTCAAAATCCGATTGCTGCGCCAGCTCGGGAGGCAAATCGTTCAGATCCAGCGTGCCATCGTTGTCCAAGACAACCATCGTTTCCACAAAGTTGCGTAGCTGACGAATGTTGCCGGGCCATTCGTATGCATAAAACCGACGAGTGACGGCAGGTGCAAAGCTGGCGGAGGGCTTGCCGTGACGCTTCAAAAACATCTTACGAAAATGGTCCATTAACGGAACGATGTCTTCCGTGCGTTCACGCAGTGGCGGCAGGTGAATCGTGACGATATTGAGTCGATAGTACAGATCATTTCGGAATTTACCTTCGTCCACCATTTGTTCCAGTGGCCGATTGGTCGCGCTCAACAGTCGTACGTTGACTTTGATGGCTTTGTTATCGCCAACTCGAGTGATCCGGTGCTCTTCCAACACTCGCAATAACTTGATCTGCGTGCTCATGGGCATGTCGCCCACTTCATCGAGAAAGAGCGTGCCTCCATCGGCGTATTCGAATGCACCCATACGATCACTGGCCGCATCGGTGAACGCGCCCTTCACGTGACCAAACAACTCGCTTTCCACCAGCGATTCCGATACCGCCCGCACATTGAGCGCTTTGATACGCTTGCTTTTGCGAGGGCTGTTTTGGTGGATAGCCTGAGCGATCATTTCTTTACCCGTGCCACTTTCACCGGTGATCAGGATGGTGGCATCCGTGGGCGCGATACGCTTGATGCGGTCGATCACCTCCTGCATCTTTGGGCTGGCGAAGATGACTCCATCGAAACCGAATTTCTCATCCAGCCGCTGACGCAGCTCGGTATTTGTCTGCTTGAGGTGTACCGCCTCGATGGCCTTGCCCGTAACGGCTCGCAGGCGTCCGGGCGTAATCGGTTTTTCCAGGAAGTTGAATGCCCCCTTCTGCATTGCCTCGACAGCCGTCGGCACAGTAGCGTGACCGGTGACCAGCACCACCTCGCAGTCGGGCAAAGAATCCTTGGCCTTCTGCAAAACCTGCATGCCATCGATGTCATTCATGACCAGGTCGGTGACCACGACGTGGAACATGTTCTTTTGAATCTGCTGAATACCCTCGGGGCCACTGGTAGCCACCGTGCAACGATAGCCCACGCGTTCCAGACTTTCGGTCATGGCCCGCGCATGAGCTTTGTCGTTATCGACGATCAGGACGGCGTATTCCCTGGGATCCAGTCCGGAATTCACCTCAGCAGCATCAGTGTTGTTTTCAGCCATAGTTGATGTTGGCACTACTCGAAACTGGCTCAACTTGAGCGGTAGGCAGCAAGTCCAATCTCCCCAGCAGCGATTCTCGCGTTCGGATCTTGGTTCGTCCCGCGTGCGGGCCACTGAACGAGCTGGAGGCAATTGATATATTAGCGAAGTCGCGAGTTGCTGAGAGGCACCCTTGACAGGCAATTCCGTCCGATTGGCCCAATCCTCCCCTGGAACGTTCGAGGAAAACATGAGTTTGACTTGCCGTGGCGTCCGAGGTGCAACGACGGTCGAAGAGAACACCAAAGATGCCATTTTGTTGCACACTCGCCAGATGCTGGCGCTGATGATTCGACGCAACGAAATCGAGTCCACAGATATCGCAAGCGTAATTTTCACCGTGACCCGCGACTTGGATGCCGAATTTCCCGCTTTGGCGGCTCGGCAGCTGGGTTGGCTCGAAGTCCCCTTGCTATGCGGCTACGAGATTTCTGTTCCTGGTTCGCTTCCGAATTGCATCCGTGTCCTTGTGCATTGGAATACATCAAAGTCCCAAGAGGACATCCATCACGTGTATATCCATGAGGCAGAGCGTCTGCGACCGGATTTATCGAAGCTGCCGCCGGTCGACTGGTCAGAGTTGGAGAGTTGGATCAACGACAATCTGACCTGATGCCGCCGTTCCGCAATCGGAGCGACAGCCCGACCACTCTTGGAAATATGAGGTAGCTGTGCAGCTTTCTTGGAGACCATCGTTCGACGTCAGTGCGATCCACACGGCTTGGTGTGCGGTTCACGCG
>JANQOL010000701.1 GCA_028289675.1 Pirellulaceae bacterium | reverse complement strand
TGACTAACAACGGAAATGCGGTCACCGTCAACGTGGGCACACTGGCGTCTGGAGCTTCCGCGACGATTACCCTGAACGCCAGTGTACTCGCTTCGGCGACTGGCACGCTGTCCAATACCGCGACGGCGGCGGCTACCGAAACGGATACCAACAGCACGAACGACAGTGCTACCGACACCACGAACATCGCGGTGCCGGGCAGCATTTCTGGAACGGTCTACCTGGACGCGAATCGCAACGGCATCCAAGACGCCGGTGAAGCGGGCGTATCCGGCGTGACCGTCGCCCTGACCGGAACGGACATCCTCAACAACAACGTCAATTTGACGCAAACCACGGACGCCAACGGTGACTACACGTTTGCTGACTTGATGCCAGGCACCTACCAGTTGACGGAGACTCAGCCCGAGGGCTTGGGCAATGGTCAGTCCAATGTGGGTCAAGGTGCAACCGGTACTGCGGGTGACAACCAGATCACCAACATTGAACTGGGCAGCGGAGCCAACGCCACCGCCTTTAACTTTGGCGAGATCTTGTCAGCTCTCAGCAAGCGCCGCTTGCTGGCGTCCTCACAAGTCGGCGATTGATCCCGACAGAACGGGCATCCAGCTCATCTGACTGAAGCGCATCAACTGCGAGCCAGTCCTCGAATCGCCGCTATCATCGGAAGGCGAGAAGAGGACTGGCTCTTGTTGTTGATGGCGGGCACAATGGAACGCTTTCGAGTGCTCGCTTGATGACAGGAATTGCACTTTCGTGGATACAAACCAGGATTCCCAGCGTCGGTATGTGGAACTGCCAGACGGATTTGTGATCAACGTCTCTGGTGCTGACGCGCAGCAGGTGCTGAACAACTTGACCACCAATGATGTGGCCAGTTTGCCGGCCGCTCACGCGTTCGAGTCGTTTGTCACCAATTTGCGCGGGTGGGTAGTCGCGCACGGCATCCTAGCACGCCACGATGACCAGCTTCGCATTGTTGGCCAACATGCCGACCCAGAAGCCATCTGCAATCACATCGATCGCTACATCATCCGTGAAGACGCGGAAGTACGCCTGGATTCCAAGGCACGCATCTACAGTTTGCTGATCCCGGATTATGCAAGTTGGCACCAGTATGCGTTGGACTCACCAAGTTCCGCCGAATTCGAGCAGCAGCGCGCCGCGTCGTACAGCGTGGGTGATGTATCGCTGGACACCTATCGCATAGCCGACCAGTTGTGGCTGGCCGCTTGCAACGCTGAACAACCAGTGGTTGCCGCCTGGTGGCAAGAACATGGGGTGCAAGCGGCAACCTTGATGGACTGGGAAGCTGCTCGAATTGCGTGCTGTTGGCCTCGTCAAGGTCATGAGATTCTGGAGAAGACGTTGCCTCAAGAATTGGACCGCGATGAGCGGGCAATCAGCTTTACGAAAGGATGCTACCTCGGACAGGAGACGATCGCTCGACTGGACGCGAGAGGATCAATCCAAAAGAAGCTGAGCCTGCTGGAAATAGACGCAGAAGAATCTCCAGGTGTCGGAGCGGCAATCACCAAGGATGGCAATGCCGTTGGAGAGCTGACTTCAGTCGTTGGGATCGACAACCGGTTTGTTGGCTTGGCGTACATCAAACGCGGCTCTTTCGACGTGGGGACATCGCTGCAATGCGGCGGTGCTTCCGTCACGGTGATCGCGCCCTCGGATTAGCTACCAATGGCCTTGGAGGCCAGGCCAAGAGGAATGCTGAGCAGCCAAGATCTCGGCGACTAGGTTCCCGCTGTAGGCGCGTTGCAGCAGCTGAATGGATGTGGTGCAGCGCGGATTCACCTCGATAATTGTCCAGCGCTCGTTCGACGGATCGAAATGCAAATCAAAACCGACCCAGCCGGATGCACCAGTACCTAGCGCTCGCCAAGCTCGATCGAGCAGCTCCCCAGGTGCCTGTAGCCGACTTTCAACATCAACCAACTGGGCTCCGGTAACTTGGCGGGCAGGGCTGTTGTCAAATTCCTGAGTCACCAGAGGTAGCCAATGCGGCCGACCGGCCGCGTCGACGATGGCACTGCAGCTGTACGCCTGGCCAGAGATACGGGGTTGAACAACAAACTGTTCCGAGGCATGCTGCTCCGCAGAAACCTGTTCCGAAGGCAATGGTGCCTGGGACCGGAGCCAATTCGACAGTTGGTTGTCATCGAAGATCGACAAGCCATCGCCTCCGGCTCCCCACCTCGGCTTCACCACCCAATGTTCATTCGACACGCTTGCTTGGACGTCCCGGCACCATCGCTCGGTCAATTTGGCTGCGGAGACCGTTGGCGGGTGTGGCAGTTCGGCGGCAGCCAGCACTTGACTAGTCGCCAGTTTGTCCGCCGATCTGACTAAGAAGCTACCTTGAGCATTGATCGGCGACACGCCTGCACCAGTAAGTCGTGCCAACAGATCTTCCAAAACTCCATCGCACTCAGGTGCAACTATCAGCGTTTGGTCGCAAGACTGGGCCCAGCGGATCCAGCGATCCATGATTCTGTCGCTAGGCTGCCCGAGCGGCAACATGATCAATTCCGTGGAAGTCGCGGAGAAGGAATCGCGAGCGGCCAACTCGTGGCCCGCCAATCGCGCGTCCAGCGGCACGGAGACTTGATGCCCAGCGGCATGAAATCCGTCCACCAAGCAGGCCAACATGGCCGCACCCTCGTGCAACAATTCCGATTGAATTTGGGACGAAGTTTGCTCGGATAGCCCGCCGCCACAAACCCACTCCAGAACGCCTACTTTCACTACTGCCCGCCTATATCTCGCCAGTTTACGTTCTGCCACCGATGCATCAGCGGACTTGTGCGAGCACAAAATGTTGCAAAATGGTTCGCTCGGGCGGCAGAGACAACGTGCGCACCCAAGCCACACAAAGCTAGCATTGCAGCTGCGTCAATTCTGCCCAGTTAGCTTGATTGGAGCTTTAGCATTTTGCCGATTTTAGATGCGTTGAGAACTCCCCGACGAGATGGTCGCCGGAGGAAATCGAGCACACGGAGGGGCAAGATCGTGGAGAGTGCTGGATCCATCACATTGCGGCTGGAAGCGTATTTGCTGCAGCTGGCGGACGTGAATCATCGCTGGACGAACTGGCTGCGCGACAAAGAGACCGCCGTCTTGAAGTTGAACTTGGCGGGGTTGGAGACGTTAACCCAGGAATCGCAGGCTCTGATGTCCGAGTTGAAGGGCATGTTGGCGAGTCGTCAGCAACTGCTAGCTGAC
>JANQOL010000166.1 GCA_028289675.1 Pirellulaceae bacterium | reverse complement strand
TGATTGCGAATGGAGATGCCGCCCATCGCAAAACAGGCGGCCAGGGCCGGCAGACTGACGGAGATCAAGATGGCCGCCAGCGTGACGTTGCTGAGCAATTTACCGGCGTAGATTTGCACCGGCGTGGTCGGGGAATTCAATAGCAACGACAGCGTGCCGCGCCGCCGTTCCGAAACCAGCGACGTTGCCGGAAACGCGGGCACCAACATCATCACCGCCAGCGTCAAGGCAAATGCCAACGGACGAAACACCAACATGGCGCCCTGGCTGACCATGTCGATCGTTCCGTCGGTGGGCCAGCGCAACAGCACCAGTACACTGCTAACGATCGCCACGGTGAGAATCGCAGCCAAGGTCTTCCAAGATCGCAATCGATCCAGCAGCTCGCGTCGATAGAGTGGGTTGTTCCAGAACATCAAATATCTTCAGCTTGAAAAACGCGACCTTCGCGTGGTCTTCACGTGGTATGTACTACTTGGCTTGCTCACTGGCGACGGATAAGAAGGCGTCTTCCAAGTCGCCGGCCACCTCGCGAAACTGCGCCACCTGGATGCCTTGACCAACGAGTTGCTGCAGAAGACCGGCGACAACATCCTCGGCTTCCGCGGTTGGAAATCGAACGGTGCGTTCGGGTTCTGACACCGTCATGTCCGCATCAGGCAGCTGCTGTTTCAAGATTGTGGCCGCTTGCTCGAGCTGCTCGGGCTGGACCAATTGCACTTCGAAACTGCGCAGCGGGCAGAGGTCCCGCATGACGTCATCGAGCGCGCCGAAAGCTCGCAGCCGGCCTCCGGTGATGATGGCCACGGTATCGCAGATGCGCGCCAACTCCGGTAGGATGTGACTGGTCACGATCAACGTCTTGCCCTCGGCTGCCAGCCGCAACAGCAACTCTCGCATTTCGATGCGGGCTTTGGGATCCAGACCATTGGCGGGTTCGTCCAAGATCATGACCTCGGGATCGTGCAACAAGGTGCGGGCAATGCCTACGCGTTGTTGCATGCCATGACTCAAGCTCTCCACAAACTTGTCTTGCATGTAGGTCGCGTCGGTAATCTCCATGACTTCCGCGATCCGCCGAGTGCGTTCGGACCCTCGCAGACCAAAGATGGCGGCAAAAAAGTCCAGATACTCGCGCACCCGCATGTTATCGTAAGAGCCAAATTTGTCGGGCATGTAGCCGACTAGATGCTTGATGCGAGCCGCGTTCTGGCTGCAATCGACGCCGGCGATCGTGGCGGTACCCGATGTGGCACGAGACAAGCCTACCAAGATTTTGATGGTGGTCGTCTTGCCAGCCCCGTTGGGACCGATGAAGCCCAGGATCTGACCGCGCTGCACGTGAATCGACAAATCATCCAAGGCCGTAAACTCACCGTACTTCTTAGTGAGATTCTCGGTACGTACTACCGTTTCGTCAGGATCTACCATGGTTTGCGATTCGCTCGAATTCCACTGGACGCGTTAAGGAGTGGCCGGCTCTGGTGTTTGTCCCCGGAAACTGAAATGTAGCCGGTCCACTTCCCAGGCAATGACATTGGTCTGTTGGCGCTGGTCCGCCACGTCCGTGCGCTCACTGACACGGAGCTCCACATTCAGCTTTCCCGTCGAAGCGGCTGCCAGTAGCTGGGGATCGTCCAGTTTCGCCTGCCAAGGGATCGACGGATTCTCCAGTTGAACAATCTCGAATGGCGGCCCCGAGGGTAAATGGCAAAGTAGTCGCACGTTGCGCTTCGGTGCCTTGATGTCCAATTCCACTTCCACCTCACTGACCTGGAAAGGCAGCAACTGCTGGGGCAGATCAAATTGCAAATGCGCTTCGGTGGCCATGGTCAGCTCGCGCGCCCATCGGCCGGATTCATCGTTGAACGCGAACGTCTGATTGACTTGACTGGGATCGCGCCGCTGCCGCACTAGGCCATGAGGCACGAAGACCTCCCGGCCCGCCGGCGGACGCACCAGACGAATTGGTAGTTCGACTAGCGCGGCGCCACGTTGCGCCAACTCACGTGACCAGCTCGGACCACTCGTCCACAGATCGGTCCAACCACAGAGAACCCGACCGCGCCGCTGCAACTGGCCGGTCTCTGAAAAGAACTGCTGGTAGATCAAGGATCTCCGGCGCTGTTCGTCGGTCATCAACGTGTCTGTGATCCAGCGCTCACCGCTAGCTTGCAATCGACTATGACCCGTCGCCGAATCGGTGCCCGCGCTGCACAGCAGCGGATCTCCCACCACGTAGCGCAGCACCATGTCCTCCAACTGAAGTGGTTTGCCCGAGTCGTCCGCTGGCAAGGTAGGTAGCTCAATTTCAATGTCTTGTTCAGTCAGACGCGCGTAGGCGACCAGTTGATCAGTGGGTTGGGCAAAATGTGTGCGGTACCGCCACAGTCCTGGTGGCCAGTCGCTGTTGACCAGTTTCCATTGCTGAAAATCCGTGATCTCCAAACGGCGTACTCCCGACGTGACTTGCTCGTCCACCACGGCTCGACCGTCCACGGGCGATTCCAGGCTCATCTCTCGCGCATCTTCCAAATAAACGGCGGCTTGTTCACGAATGGAAGCCACACCGCCATCTTCGGCAACATGCACCAGCTGCAACCGGCTGAGACTCTCCGGGATGTCACGACGAACATAGCTGGACGCGAACAACAGCGCTCCACTGACGGCCACGGCGGTGAAAGGAGCCAGCAAACCTAGCAAGCTCATTTCGCCCACCCACGTCCGCCAAGCTCCTAGCAAGGCCAAGACAATGCAAAAGGCACTCAACGCAACCGCCACCCACGGACGCGGCACCACTGGATTTCCGATTTGCTCCAACGGGTAGTCCACATCTTGCTGCAGGGGTTGGGGCAGCCTTTGGACGTTGATGTTGGTCGCCAGTTGACCGGCCCACGAGCGTGTCAAGTACGAACTGTGACGGAGTACATCACCGGTTGACTCCAGATTCGGTTCGAGCCAAGCGGCGCTATCCAGAGTGGTAATGAGCATTTCGCCGCTGCCAATCGGCATCCAGATGGCCACCGGCCAGTCGTCAACCATATGCGTCACACGCCCACCGGATTGCAGCACCCGTTTCATCCGATACGGACGGTCAGATTCCAGGATCAGTTCCTGGTCGGTGACTGGCAAGGTGGCACCAACCAGTTTCACGGTCAGCTCATTGAGCTCGACTTCGTCTACTTCGATACAGGACTGGTCGGCTGCCAGCAGGGGCCGCAGACTATCGACTGGAATACGGTCCGCCATGAACCAAGCGCGCCCGCCTTGCGACAGAAACAATCGCAAGGACTCCAGAAACGCCGAGTTGCCCATCACCGACGGCTCGGAAACGATAATCGTATCCATGACATCCCAGTCGGCGACGTTGATGGGCAACGCCCGCACGTCGAAGTTGGCGGTCTGCCGAGTGTTGCCTGCAGAAATCCGTGAAGCCACCGCCAATTCGTAACTGGATTGCGGTGCTGGCGGCGGCCAATACCAGCTGGGTCGCGCGGGTGGCTCAGGATCCATGACGAGCGCTGCCAAGGTTGGCAGGCGATCGACGGCCAACGTCAGCGTCTGTTCCGCCGGTTGCCCACCGCGTGACAAGATCACTTGGCGTCCATTTTCTTCAACGAACATTGTGACTTTGATGTTTAGCCGCTCTTGGCCGGCGATCGAGCTGGGGAGCGCGGTGTAGATGTCGACCGTTTCCGCGGCCTGTGGTCCCACACTAACGCGCCGGGCGCTTTGTTGATGCGGCACGCCATCCAAGCTGACCACCAATGTGCCCTGAGCCCGCTCGGTACCCGAATTGATGGCGGTCGCGTTCAAAATGAGCACGCCACCAGGTTGCACTCGGCACTGGGTGGCGCGCGCCACGGAGCGAAGCCACAAACCGCGCTCGGGCTGCTGGGCTGTCACCGCCGTCATGCAAGCGATTCCCAGCCAGCCGGCCACCCAACATCGCAAAACATACTGCGCCAACTTGGTCATTCCTCTTTGACGATCATGCTCCAAGGCTGCAACTCCAAAGCCGCACTTCTATCGAATTCACTGTAGCACCTGTCGCCTGAACGCCACGGTCGCATCCATCAATTCCCGCACGCGTTGTCCGCAGCGAAAATCGGATAGCTCCAAACGCTCCGGATAATGTTGCTCGATCAGTATACTCAACCGTTCCACGGTCTCATCGGTGACGCGCAGGCGGTGCGGCAGCCGTTCCAGGTCCGCCGGTTGAAGAGATACCCGCAGCCGCAGGCAGGCGGGTCCGCCGCCGCCGGACATACTCTCGCGCAGCGGAACGTAGTGCACCGCGTCGATGGGGACGCGATGATCGGCGATCAAGCGTTCAATTAATTGGCGTGCCGGCTCGATCTCGTGACAATGATCCGGACAGATTAACACCATTCGAGTTTGTTCCGTGGTGGACCCGCTAGCTGGCTGTGGCGTGACGATTTGACTATTGAAGAAGTAGCTGGCAACCGCGTCGGCGAGAGATAGTTCGCTCGAGGCAACTTCGATGCGCAGCAGTGGCTTGCCAGTCCGCTGCAAGAAACTGCTCTCAAGCAGATCCAGTTGCGGCCTGGCGTCCAGAAACGCCATTTCGTGATGAATCAGCAGGTGTTCGTGGCTGGTTGCAATCACATCGTTGTGGAACACACCGGCTGAGATCGCATCCGGGTGTTGTTGAATGAAAAACGTGTGGGCGGGATCCAGTTGATGACGTCGCGCGAGCGCCTGGCAACACGCCAAGGTCTGCCTGGGAAAGAACCGCGTCGGCAACGTCTCCTCGGCTTCTCCATAAACAAACAAATTGATTCCCAAATTGCCTTGAGAGTTGCACAGACGCATATGGTTCGCCGCCCCTTCGTCTCGCAACGGGACCCAGGGTGGCAAAGGATCGTGAACTCGGACAGAACCGTTTGGTTCGTGGCACAAGTCACCAAAAAAATCCTGAAGATCCGCCTGTCGTTCTTCCGCTTCACAGCCGCGGTGAAGACTGCTGATCAAATTGGCTGGCGAAATATGCAGACGTCCGTCGGCCGCATCGACCGCCGGCGTGACGGTCGCCGCATTGGCGGCCCACATAAACGCGCTGCTGAAGACCGCCGAGAGGACGGTGGGATCCGTGTCCATAGCCGTTGCCAACTGCTGATCCAATGGCCCATCGAATCCCAGTTGTTCCAGCAGGTCCAGTCGAGGTCGAACGGGTGGCAACCAAACAAACTGGGGCACGCCCAAACCGGCCACCAAAGCGGCTTTGCGCAAACCTTGCAAGGCAGCTTGCCGCGGATGACTGACTTGAAAACGGTGATCCCGCGAAGCCACGTTGCCGACGCCCAGGCCGCCGAAATGATGCGTCGGTCCCACCAGTGCATCGATGTTCGCCTCAATCAGCATCAATGAACTCCAGCCCGGGCACCGGTTTGCCGGCCTCGCTCAATGTGTGGCTTTCCAACGAAGCGATGGGATACGAGCAGTAGTCGGCTGCGAAGGAACCGCTGGGGTGATGGTTACCGCTCAAGCCGACACCACCGAAGGGCAGTTTTCCGCTAGCGCCGGTTGTCTGTCGATTCCAATTCACCACCCCCGCGCGGACACGATGTAGAAAGTAGTGAAAGTCATCCACCGAGTCGCCGATGAAGCCGGCTGACAAACCAAACCGGGTATCGGCGGCCAGCGCAATGGCTTCATCTAAGTCTTCAGCCAATCGAACGGTCAGTAGTGGCCCGAAATGCTCGCAGTCATCCACAACGTGCTGACGATCGAGTGCAAGCAATCCGGGTGTCAGCAGCGCTTCACTACGCGGTTCGCGCTGCATGGGAACTAACGCGGTCGCGCCGGCCGCCAACAGTTCCTCTTGAGCGTCCAACAGTTGTTGCGCGGCGGCGGGGTGAATCAGCGGGCCCAGAAATGGCTGCGGATCGTCCAAGGATAGACCACAGGCAATCTTGGGAACGAGTTCGGTCAGTTGTTCAACGACCTGCTGATAAGCTGGCTCACCTGTGATGATCAAGCGGCGGGTGCACGTACAGCGCTGGCCGGCGGTGATGTAGGCCGACAGAATGACTGTGATCGCGGCCGCCCGCGCGTCGCTCGTATTGTGCACCACCAGCGGATTGTTGCCGCCCATTTCCAAGGCGAGCACACGGTGAGGTTGACCACCTAGCTGCCGATGCAAGCTGGTACCAACTCGCTGGCTGCCCGTAAACAGGATACCGTCGACCTGTTCATCTTCGACGGCTGCGGAAGCCACATCACCGGCACCGTGCACTAAGTTCAAAACACCCGCGGGCACACCTGCTTCGACCCAGGCATTGGCCAACCACTGGCCGGCTGCCGGCACGAGTTCACTCGGTTTGAAGACCACCGTGTTCCCCGCCAGGAGCGCGGGAATAATATGCCCGCCAGGGACATGTGCGGGAAAGTTGAACGGTCCGATCACCAGCATCACGCCGTGTGGTCGAAAGCGAGTGACGGCCATAAAGTCGCCTAGTTGATCGGTCGTGGTCCACCGGCGAGCCAAAATAGCGTCGATCGAGTTTGCGACTTTGGCAATAGCGGCGGCCACTTCGGTCCGCGCTTCCCACAACGGCTTGCCGTTCTCAACGGCAATCAACTGCGCGAGCTCATCTTGTCGGGATTTGACCACTTCCGCAAATCGCTTGCACAGCCCCATGC
>JANQOL010000691.1 GCA_028289675.1 Pirellulaceae bacterium | reverse complement strand
ATCGGCGCGGGAACTCAGGGGATCGCCCCCATTCCCACTACGGATCTCTTCGGGCGGGCTACGCTAGTTGGACAACCGGTGAACATCGACGAAGCGCTGCTGAAGTCCATTGCTGAGCAGACGGCAGGCAAGTATTTCCGGGCTCAAGATCGGGAAGCGCTGTCGGAGATCTATGCTGAAATCAACCAGCTGGAAAAAACAGAGGTTACCGAACTACGTTACCTGCGTTACACCGAACACTTCGCGAACTTTGTCGCGGGTGGACTGGCACTGCTGATGCTGGGTGCCGTGCTGAGTGTGTCGCTGTTTCGTCGACTGCCCTGATTGGTCACCGAAAACCTGAGTCATGACTGAGTTTCGATTCGCACAGCTGAATTGGTTGAACGCCACCTGGTTAGTGCTGCTATGCGCCGTCGTACTGACTGTTTTGCAATGGCGCGGCCGCAACCTGTTGGGGCGCCTATTGTCCCCACTAATGCAGGCGCGGCTCGTGCATCAATTGTCGGGCACGAGGCGATTCATCGGAATCTGCCTGTTCACGTTATCTCTCCTGGCTCTGGTCGTCGCCTTGATGCGCCCTCAGTGGGGCATGTCCGTCCAGCGACTGACTCGCATCGATTCGCAGATCATGATATGCCTGGACGTCAGTAAGTCAATGTTGGCCGAGGACGTTGTGCCGAATCGATTGGAGCGTGCCAAGGCGGAGATCGATTCGTTGCTGGGACTGATGGACGATGGCCAGCAAGTTGGTTTGACCGCGTTTGCGGGGAAGGCCGTCGTACTGTGTCCAATGACCACCGACTTTGGCTTCCTGCGGTTGATCCTGGACGAAACCGCGCCTTCCTCCGTGGGTTTGGGAGGCACACGCATTGGTGAAGCTTTGCAGAAAGCAGTGGCCGGTTTTCGCGACACCGGCGACGTCAATCGATTGATTCTGTTGATCACCGACGGAGAGGACCATGATTCGTTTCCGCTGGACGCCGCCCAGCTGGCGCGCGAGAAAGGAGTGAGGATCATCAGTATCGGATTTGGTGACGAAGCAGGCAGCAAGATCGAATTCACTGATCCCCGCACCGGGGTGCGTAGTTTTGTTCAAGACCGAAATGGACAAGATGTCGTCAGCCGACTGGACGGTCAGACGCTGCGTGACATCGCTTTGGCCACCGAAGGAGCCTACATTCCGGCCGGCACCGGCGCCCTTGATTTGCAATCGATCTACGATGCCCACATTGCCAGCCTGATGGGCGGCGCGGAGGCGGAACAGGAGCGGGTGATACGCAACGAAGCTTACCAGTGGTGTGTCGTGATGTCTCTCTTTGGTCTGTTCGCTTCCTGGCTAGTGACCAGTACGTTGCACCGACCCAAGTGGACGGTAGCACGGGCTGCGACATCAAGCCTGAGTACCAGCTTGGCCATTGCGATCATCGCCCTGGTAAGCTCCGCGTCACCGCCCAAGGTCCTCGGTCAGGCTCCGCAGGCTCTCGGGCATTTTCCGCAAGGCGGCACCGTCAAAGGATCCGCGGCAACCGAGAGCAGTACCGATGCCGCAACTGGCCCGCCTGAGTCATCCCAGGCCGATAGCGACTCGACACCCACGTTGCCGGATGGATCACCCCGCGAGTTGTTCAACTTGGCGCTCGAGCAAATTCACTCAGATCCGGACCGTGCCGAACAGCTGCTGGCGGAAGCTCGCAATCAGGCTGGCATCGACGGAGAACTGCGGTATCACGCCCTCTACAACTTGGGATGGGTCGAAGTGGTACGAGGCGACCGAGTTCTGGAGTCCGATCCAGAACAGGCTCTGAAGCATCTCGAACTGTCGGCCAGTCGCTTTCGCGACGCGATTCGCTTACGGCCGGACAGCGACGATGCCCGGCACAACTTGGAGATCATTTCACGTCGGATTTTGGAGCTGCGGGATTCGCTGAGCCGACGCGACGAGCAAGATCTGACGAAACGGCTGGATGAACTGATCCAGCGGCAGCGAGACCATCTGGCTGAGCTTAAACGCACATCGGAATCCATCGATCCCGACATTCAACAACCCGGTGTGGACTATCGAGGTTTGTTCCGAAGGTTAGGAGTGCAACAGCGGCAGACTTTATCGGACGCGGAGAAACTAGCCGGAGACACGCGCAGCGAGATTTCACAAGCGGAGACAACAGCGGCTTCCAGTTCACAGGCGGCCGCGGGCGGCGCGTCTGGTCCGGCGGACGAATCCGATCAAGCTGCCCAGTTTCGCATCGCCCAGTTGTCCGCCATGCTACCTCACCTGGAACGCAGCGTGCAACGGATGAGCAAGGCACGGAGTTTTACCAGACGGATGCAAAGCGAGCGCGCTGTGTTGCGCTGGTCAGCTGCGATGACGGATGCGAAACGCGGACGTGATCAGCTGCGAGATCCCATCGAAGTTCTCGGAGTGCTGATCCAAGATGCCAACGAATTGGCCCGCTGGACCGAGATGCGGGCGAATGCGGAGCGACCCGAGCCGGCTACGAATCCCGGTGGATCCACGTCCCCAACAGCTCCAGCCTGGCTGTCCCAGGAGTTGCTGGTTGAATCCCAAGCTTCGACCACAGCCAGGATTGACGAGCTAAGGAAGATCTTGGCGTTCGGCGCCGAGCAACAGAATACCAGTGAAGCCGAGGCATCAACGTCAACACCAGAAGCTGTCCAAAGACAGCGTTTGCTGGCCGATATTCGACTGGCGCTGCCCCACATCGAAGCCGCCAAGGAGTCGTTCGAACAAGCTCAGTTGGCACTGGACGAGGCGCAGTATTCGACTGGACTGGAACGCCAGTCTGCAGGTATCGAGTCCCTGATGAGCGCGGCCGAGTATTTCTACGATCTCAGGCGACTCATCGAGGTCATTTATGGCGACCAACAGCTAGTGCAAGCTTTGGCTCCAGAATTGGTTCAAAATTCTGACGACCAACTGCGGACGGCGACCCGTCAATTGCAAACGAAGAATGTCGGTCGCGGTCGCCGGCTGACGGAACTGGTGGAAATCGAGATCTCGACGTTGGCCGCCAAATCGAGCAGTGCCGCTGCTCCGACAGCGCCCGGCGCGACGAGCTCGAACCAGCAGCCCGGTCTGCCGACCGACAACAGCCAGCAGATGGCCGCGCAGAAAGCGCGGCTCGAACAGGCTCAACAACTCGTATCCTCCATCAACGCTCGTTTCCAATCAATTCAGCAGCAGCTCTCCGAACTGCCCACTTCGACAGGCTCCCTAGAGCATGCTGATGGGCCGAAGGACTCGACAGACGAAAACCCCGCGGATGCTGACAATACGCCGCCGAGTGAATCGGGGGACGAAACTGAGTCGAGCGATACCACCGAAGCTAGTGATGCGGCTGAGCCGACGAATGGAAGTGGCACTTCGAACGATATTGCCACTACGGCAAACCAACTTTCCGAGCAGCACGAAGCGTTGTTGCAAGACATCGCGACGTCGGTCGACGAGTTGGAAGAGTTGCGGCGACTGTTTTTCACCATCGTTGAACACTTGCGTGAAACGGCACAGCGTCAATCCAACTTGAACGATGAAACGCTGCAGCAGAGCATGATGCCTGCCGATGGGTCCAAGGATCCCGTCGGCCCGCTTCAAGCTCGACAACAAACGCTGCAATCCACAGCGCGGGAGATTGCCAACGTGTTGCAGCAGCAGAGCGAGCAAGCCGCGCAGCTACCCACCGACGCGTCGGCGCCATCCAGTGCTGCTGGTAGTGCGGCGAATCCGTCGGATGGCCAGAAGCTCGAAGAAGCATCGCAATTGGTTGACCAAGCCCAGCAAGCGATGCAAACGGTGATCAAAGAGTGGGCTACGCCCGACTCTGCGCCGGCTGACGAAATCGACCAGAGTGACGCCGTCGAGCGTGTTCAAAACGATGCCGACGAATCGCAGTCACCGGCGACCGAAGAGTCACCGCCAGCATCAACGGAATCTGATGCGGAGACACCAGAATCCGAGCAGCAGCAACTCGAACAACAACGCCTGGAAAGCGTGCTGGAAAACCAGCGTGAAGCATTGGCAAAACTGTTGGAAGCGCTGGCGCTGTTAGACAATCAGCAAAACGGCCAAGATGATCAGCCGCAACCATCGTCTTCGGAGGAACAGAATCCTCAGCCACAGTCATCGCCTCCCCAACAGCAGAACATGAACGCCGAGCAAATGCTGCAAGCCATCCGTGATCGTGAGGCTCAGCGGAGAAAAGACAAGTCACAAGCCAATGCCTTGGGTAGTGGCGCAGTGGAAAAGGACTGGTAATGCGTTCTCCGCTCGTGATCTCACTGGCCAGTTGCGTACTGCTAGCTGTCTGCCAGACGGTATGGTCTCAAGATATTCAATTGGCTCGCCAGCAGGGCCCCTACTACGTCGGCCAACCGGTGGTCGTACAAGTCTCCGTGTCGGGAGCCAATGGCGATCAAGACGTCAGTTGCAGTTACCAAGGCGACGAGACCGAGGGGCTGCGCATCACCGGCCCCGAGGTTGGACGCTCCACCAGCACGTTCATGCGGTCGATCAACGGCCGGATAACCCGCGGCGAGACGGTGGATTATCGCTTTTCGTTTCGCTTAAACGCGTCGCAAACGGGGCTCTACGAATTGGGGCCATTTGTGGTAACCATCGACGGTGAGGAGAACACGGTCCAGGGACCAGCCTTCGAATTCGAAGAACTAGAAGCCGATCCCGATATGCTGCTAGAACTGCTGATCGAGGACGAGAACATCTACGTTGGTGAACTTGTACCCATACGTTTGCGTTGGTCGTATTCGGGAGACTTAGACGAGTTGGATCACGTGTTCAGCAGTCTACGCCTTAGTTCCGTGCTGTTTGATCAATTTGAATTCCAAGACGAACCGGTAGGACGCAGCAATACTCTGAGCATTGTGTCCGCTTCCGGTGACGTTCAAATCGCGGCTACAGCCCGCAAGCTGGATAGCGACGGCAAACCGATGATTCAAGTCACGGGAACTCGGCGATTGATCGCGGAAAGCCCCGGTGAATTTCGTGACGTGCAATTGAGCGCCAGTACGATTCGTGTTACCAGCTGGGGGCGTAACATCTTTGGAGACGTCAGGCCACGCTCCACCAAACCCGCTATGGCCACGTCGGAGCCGGTCTCGTTGACGATCCGCCCACTGCCGGAAGCGGGTCGACCGGCCAGCTTTACTGGGGCTGTTGGAAAGGGCTTCTCCATCGACGTGTCTGCCAATCGGTCCGTAGTTCGCGTGGGTGATCCCATCGCGTTGGAAGTCACCCTGCGCGGCCAAGGAAACCTTGAAAAGCTATCCCTGCCGAACTTCTCCGGCAAAGACATGCTGGACGAAAAATCGTTCCAGCTCCCCGGCGAAGTACCACCAGGCCGCTTCGCTGGCACCACGAAGCAGTTCAAGATCAATCTACGCGTTCGCGACCAGGCGGTTACTCAAATCCCGGCATTACCCTTTTCTTGGTTCGATCCCGAGACGGAACAGTATCAAACCGCATATTCCAAGCCGGTAGCCGTGCAAGTCATGGAAGCTCAAGTGATTTCCGCGACCGACGTGATTGCGTCACAACCAGCCACTCCTAAGTCACCGTCAACTGCCCGCGAACGTCCCGTTGCGTCCGGGCCAGAGCTGACGCTCGCCAATGCCAACTTGGCCATTGAACGCAATACTTCGATTCTGTTGGCCCGGGTTGGCAACCAAGGAGCTCTGCATTGGATTGCTTGGTCCGCCTATGGCCTCGGCGGCATGGCGGTGGTCCTGGCCTTTTTGGCGCGGGCCAGCCAAAATCGAGACGTACAATCGTTGACGTTCAAAAAGAACGTCCGTGAAGTCAGGAAGAGAATAGCGCAAGCGGAACAACTACCGCTGCGTGAGGCGGCGACACAAGTGGCTGCCGCGTTGCGGGAGCTGCTGCCTGCCGCATCCGAGCGCGACGAATCTGTCCGCCGCCATATCGAGGAGATAATCGCCGAGTGCGAGGGACACGAGTATGCGCCCACAGGCGCCGACAGTGCAGGCCAAGTTAGCCAGCTGTGTCAACGCGCGTCCGAAACCATCCAACACTTGACTGGGCCTCAATCGTGAGTGTCATGGCCGCCGCCTTCAAAACAAGTTCAATTGCACGTTGGCGTCACCTTTTTGGGCAGCTTTGCCGAAGCACCGCAGCGTTAGCGGTCGTGTTGATCGCCGGTGCTGTTGGATTGCCGTCTGAGGCAGTCGCTCAAGATTCGCCCTCCACTGCTGATGCGGCCGGCGCCGCAGAATTGTTGGAGCTAGGAGTTGCCGCTTATACGGCAGGTCTCAATCACGAGAAACGCGACCGGCGACTGGCGGAGTTCGAACGCGCCGAGCAACTATTTCGTCAGGTGATCAATACGCGAATTGAGGCGGAGCAGGCAGTAAGTGCAGAACTGTGGGTCAATCTTGGCAATGCGGCTCTGCAAGCCGAACATGTCGGCCATGCCGTGGTGGCTTACCATCGCGCATTGGAGATGGACCGCGATCACCAGCAAGCCAACCAAAACCTCAGTTTTACGCGTCAACAACTCCCGGAATGGGCTCAAGTGCAACCCGAGTTCGCGTGGCTGGATACCCTGTTCTTCTGGCGCCAATTGGTCTCGCCGGCGCGGATGGCCGTTGTCGCGAGTGGCAGTTTTCTGTTGGCCATGTTGCTCTTCGCCGCCAGCATCGTGTCTGGCAACACCCTATGGCGCAATTTGGCTTGGCTGCCGCTTCTGTGTTGGCTGCTGATTTGGAGTTCGGCTTGGTTTACCGATCGCGTCCGGGAGCCGAGTGCCGTGGTCGTTTCCTCGGACGCACGCCTTTATTCGGCCGACTCGCAGAATTCTCAACTGTTGCTGACCAATCCGCTGCCTGATGGCACCGAAGTCAAACTGCTGCAACTCAGGGAGCGGTGGGCCGAGATCGAAATCGACAATCGCACAGGCTGGTTGCGGCGTTCGACTATCGATGTGCTTTCGGCGCCCCAAGGTCGCAATTCTTGAGCCGTCACTGTTAGAGCGAGCCGCATGGGTCTATGATTTTGCGTGTCGGCAGGCAGCGCAATACGATCCATGGAGGACAGTGATGAAGAACATTGTTATATGCTGTGATGGCACGTCCAACGACATCTCTGGGGCACCCACCAATGTGCTCCGGTTCTATCGTTCGCTCGCCCGCGACGAAGGTCAATTGGCCTACTACGATTCGGGCGTCGGAACCATTGCTGACCCTAGCATGCTGACCGACCCCGGGCGAGCTTTTGGAAAGAAGCTCGATATGGCCGTGGGTTACAGCGTGCAGCGCCAGGCGCGACAAGCATATCGTTTCCTGAGCGAACATTGGCAACCGGACGACGCAGTGTACTTGGCTGGCTTCAGCCGCGGAGCCTATGCGGTCCGCGCGCTGGCGGGGATGGTCCACCGGCTTGGCATCCTGCGCCGCGACTCACTGCATTTGGACAATTTGGGCTGGTCCATCTACTCCGCGGCCGATTTCAAAGCTTGCGCCAACTTCAAGTACTCCTTTTCGACGCGGCAAGACGTGCCCATTCATATGATGTGCGCGTGGGACACGGTCAGCTCATTCGGGCGAATCACCAACTTCAAGACATTGCCGGACACCAGGCGCAACCCATCGATTGCACACATTCGCCACGCGGTCGCCATTCACGAAAACCGCGCTTGCTTCAAAGCCAATTTGTTCTCGCCGGAAAACCAGGATTGTGTTGAACTGTGGTTTAACGGTTGCCATAGTGACATTGGCGGCGGCTACGACGAACAGGAAAGTGGTCTGGCCAAAATTGCATTGGAATGGATGATCGACGAGGCTCGAGAATTGGGCTGCCGCTTTTTGGAGGATCAGGTGGAGTTCTTTTTGGGACGGAGTGACAGCGAGTACTTTCAACGCACGCCAGATCCCAACGACAAGATTCATGTACCGGTGCAAGGATTCTGGCATGCCTTGGAATTCGTGCCGCGTCGTCAATGGAACCATCACGTGCAGCCTGAACGCATGACTTGGTTTGCGCCCAATCTGTATCGCGATCGCGAGCTGCCCACCGGTGCCAGGTTACACTCTTCCGTCAATCAGAGAACGGCTCCCGCCCGGCGTGGCCAATAAAGATTACCTCACTTCACGCGCCGGCGATTCTTGATTGCAGTACGTCCTTTGCAAGGTACCTCACGCCATGATCGACAGTACGATACCACCCAAGCTACGCGATGCGATATCGCGTGAACTGGACTCTGGCGAACGCGTCGAATGGTCGGGAATGCCAAGACCGACGTTCTTCAATGTGGCATCAACCGGTTCGTTTCTGTTTGCAATTCCATGGACCGCATTTGCCATCTTTTGGACGGCCATGGCATCGCAAGGAGCCGCCAACGTGGAAGAAGGTGACGGAATGTTCATTCTGTTTCCACTGTTTGGCGTACCCTTCATCTTGATCGGTTTCGGATTGCTGTCGGCTCCGATCTGGACCTACCGCAGATCTCTGCGCACGGCATATGCGATCACAGACCAGCGGGCGATCACCATTGACGGCGGTTGGTCATTGACCATCCGCAGCTATCCTCCCGAGAAGCTGAAAAACATCTTCCGCAAAGAACGCTCGGACGGATCGGGCGATGTCATTATCTCGCACCGGGCGTGGCGCGATTCCGATGGTGACCCGCAAACCGAGCAACTGGGCTTTCTCAGAATCGAAAACGCAAAAGATGTCGAACGCAGACTGAACGAGTTGGCTGAGCAGGCCAGCTAGAGCACTCGTACTCGTGCTTAAACGCCGCCGGTGCTCGTACTCGTACTCCTTCCTACTCCTACTCGAAGACTTCTGGTTCTGCGGAGCGCATAGAAACACCAGCACCGTGGAGCAAGTTCACAAGACCTCTTCGGTGCGGACCAGCAGAACTGGTGCGCTACACAAAACAGCTACGCGCGTCGGCGGTGACGTCTCGAGGTGTGCAAGATAAGCAGACCGGCCAACATTGCCACGCTCGACGACGGTTCAGGGACCGTCACGGTGGCCACAAAAATCCCATTGCCTTGATCGGTAAAAGCGGAAAACGCGATTTGCCCCAAGTCATTGAAGCCGCTGTGGATTCCATCACCGTTTCCGGACAAACCATCGAAGGACGGCGAGGTTGAAGAAATCGTTACCGTTCCGCCGGAGGCCAGCGTCAGTGTCATGCCACGCCGCCCCACGACACGCAGCCGCCCCGCCACATCTTGGACGAACAAGATGCGATCGTCGGTGATGCCGGAGCCCGCCGCGCGCACTGAGAATGCGACTTGACCTTGCGCGTTCAACACAAAACCCCCGATAAACTCGTCGACCACCGTACCCGTCGCCAGGCCTTGGAGCTGGACACCCTCCAGGGCGACCAACTCCAAACCACCGGGGCCGGTCGTCCAAATCCCCTCGCGACCGTCAGCCAGCTCGGCCCGAAACGCAACCTTGCCTTGCGAATTCAGCAGGGTGCGGCTGAACGAACGAAAAACTTGCCCTTCGCCCCCCGGTGCCAGTTCTCCTTCGCGTGCTAACAGTTCCATACCACCAGCACTTGTTTTCCACACACCAGCATTCGCATTGCTGTCGCCCGTTAGCTGAGCAGCAAACACAATGTCACCACCATCATTGATGGCTGGCAATGAGAGACTTGAAAAATTCTCGCTTGTTCCGGCGGCCGCTGACCCGGTGCGCACAACGAGTTCATTGCCGGTCGCTGTCTCTGCCCAAATACCAAAGTTGTTGTCCGCTGTTACTCCGGTACCAGAGATTCGCGCGGAATAAGTGGCCATACCGCTGTCGTTGATCGTGGGGCGTGAAATAAAGTCACTGTATGTGGCCCCACCGGTCCCCGGTGCAACCGCCCCTGACTCAGCTAGCATCGTGGCGGCATTCATCGGACCCTTCGACAGCCGGTAAGAAACGGAACTGAAGCGTTGTGTAATCGCGCTCGTCTGATTCCCCAATGCCAGTCCAAACAGGCTGGTGCTGCTGTTGTGGATATCCAAGGCCTGTAGTGTGCCGTTGTCTTCCGCCCAGACGCCTCTTGATTCGACCGTGGACGCTGAATTCAGCCACCCCGAAAATGCCACATCGCCGTCACCGCTAATGACCGGTCGAAAAAACAATCGATGCGTGCGAGTTGTACCAGGCGCTACGTCGTCTTCAAATGCTACGGACTGGAGATTGCCACCGCTGGTCTTGAAGATACCTGACCGACGGTTGCTACCTGACACGTCATTGACGAACGCTTGAAATGCCACATCGCCGGCATTGTTGATCGTTGGCGGATTGAAGCTGTTGGAGAAGACTTGGCCTCCGCTACCCGGTGCAGCTTCGCCCAGGATGGCCACCGAATCGTAGAAGATATCCGCGTTGGCCGGCTGCGGAACCACAGCTCCGGCCAACACTAGACTAATCAATCGCCAAAAACTACGCCGCCTACGCATTGCTATGAACCTCCAGGGGAAATGGCAAGCACTTTCGCCAGCAGCAGCACAGTATACTTCACGCGTCGCGCGAGATTTTGCCTGCCCACGGGTGAGCCTGGCAATGAAATTTGCCTTCCGCAGGATGTTTCGCGTAAACGCGGAGCGGTGGAAAGAGAGCTATCGCAGGTGCCGGGAGCGCCGTCTGGCGGCTCGTCAGAGATCGCTCTGGATATCCTGAGGCGCGGTGAATTCGCTCGTACACCTCTTACTCGGCGTCTCACCGCCTCTGCTGTATTCCCCACCAGTGCCGCACAATGTATCTTGAATCGTAGCCCTAAACGCGACTCAAAATTTGTGGAGAGAATAACATGCGTCGTGCATCGTGCTTCCTGGCCATCGCGCTACTGGCTATATGTCCGACTTTGCAACGCAACGGAGGTGCGGACGAACAGACGCGTCAAAAGCTCGTGCGGAAGGGAATCGAATTCCTACAGACGCGTGGGCAAGATAGCGCGGGCGCGGTCAGCCCGAGGATAGGGATTGGTCTGACGGCCTTGGCAGCCACTGCAATGATGCGAAATGGAGTTCCGGCATCACACCCGTCTGTCGCCAAGGCCATCAAACTGGTGGCCGGTGCAGCGCGCGACAACGGTGGCATTTATCCGGACGAATCCAGACTGATGATGTATGAAACTTGTGTAGCCATGATGTGCTTGCACGAAGCCAACCAGTCTGGCGAGTACGATGACGTGCTACGTCGGGCTGCCGGGTTCGTCAAAGGTGAGCAGTTCACGGAAGCAAAGGGGACGAATCCGGCTGACTTGGAATACGGGGGTGCGGGATACGGGGGTAAGTCGCGGCCAGATCTTTCGAACACAGCCTATCTCATTGATGCGTTGAACAGCCTTCAGTCCTCCGAGCATGATGAGGCCATTGAGAAAGCGCTCGCATTTGTGTCGAGGTGCCAGAATTTGGAATCCGCCTACAACACCACCGAGGATGCCGCCAAGATCAACGACGGCGGCTTCTATTACAATGTAACCGCTGGAGGAAATTCGGCGGCTGGACAAACTCCTGACGGAGGTCTGCGAAGCTACGGATCCATGACTTATGCAGGCTTCAAGAGCATGTTGCACGCAGGCCTCGAGACAGACGACCCCAGAGTGGTCGCGGCCAAACAGTGGATCGAAAAGCATTACACGGTTACGGAAAATCCCGGAATGGGTGACGCTGGCCTGTACTATTACTACCAGCTGTTTGCCAAGGCGCTGAGCGTTGCCAAGATTGACAGCCTGACGGACGACGATGGTAACCAGCACGACTGGCGCGACGAATTGGTGAATCACTTGGCAACGTTGCAGGCCGAAGACGGCTCTTGGACCAACAGCAACGGTCGTTGGCTGGAGAGTGACCCCAATCTTTCAACTACATTTGCGCTGCTCGCGCTGAGCTACTGCCAAAAATAGCCGCTTGGCTACGCTTAGCCGTCGACTTGGACCACAACCATGAAAGCCATTTGCAAGCTCAGCAAGAAAGAGCTGGCCAAAGTGCTCCCATCGATGTGCAGGAACATCAGTCAGTGCCGCTACGTGTGTCGAAAATGCGGCCGGTTTGCCCCGAAGCGATCGGCACTCTGCAAAGCCACGTCGCTGGCCAAGATGACAAAGATCGATTCTTTAGATGCAGATGAGTTGGAAGCTGCCATCGGTTGATCGCATTACGGCTCTCCGCTCGCTAACGATATCGCCAACACAGCACGGTGAACGCAGCTGTGCCGTGGCTCAACTGTCTAGGACGACCGTGGGCCAGAGTGTATGCCCGCTGCATCAGTGATCACGGCTGAAGAGTTAATTGAGCCACCTATCTCGGTTGGCAATGATAAACTCACCGTCCCAGTAGTCGGGATAGGCGGTTCGAACACGCTCAATTTCTGCTTGTTGCCCTGGGGACAGGATCTCATTTGGGTCGAGGCAGCGAGACGATGGGCACAAGCCGTCGATTCGCAGAACCTCGTTGATCCCCGGTACACAGCCAGCGAACTCGTTGGTGACATCAAAGAGAGCGGCATTGATCTCCGTTAGTTCTGCATTACGTCGCAGCCAGCTCAAATCACACTGCATCGACGCACGGAGCTCCTTGATCGATTGCAGCATCCGCACAGCTTGCCGAGTACCGACCGCCCATTGCCCCAGTAATCCTCCCACGATCCACCGGTTCCGCTCGGGACTGCCCAGCGGCGTCAGGAGATCGGCGATGATGTTGTCGTCATTGCCGGTATAGAGTGCGATGTCGGAGCGGCCCGAATCCAAGACCGCACGAATCACATCAAGAGTACGATAACGATCAAAGGCTGCGATCTTAATCGCCACCATTCGTTCGACTTCGGCCAGCTGGCGCCAAAACTGGTATGACAGCACTCTGCCACCCACGGCCGGCTGCAGGTAGAAGCCAACGATGGGGATCACTTCTGCGACTCGCGCACAGTGAGCCAGCACCTGCGACTCGGCGTCATGCTTCCAATCGGTAAGACTGAGCAATGCCGCATGATATCCCAGCTCCGCGGCCAGCATCGCCTCCCTCTCCGCCTGCTCGCTCCGCCCGCAAACGCCAGCGATACGCATGAAGTCCCCACTTGCGTGGCGTACCAACTCTTCGTTCACTGCTGTGAGCACCGGTTCGTACAGCCCATACTCGGGGCGTCGAATCGCAAACTGAGTCGTATGCACGCCGACGGCTAATCCACCGGCTCCGGCATCAACATAGTATCGAGCCACAGCCCGCTGGTGCCGCTCGGACCACCTGCCATCATGGTGCAGCGTCAGAGGGCAGGCGGGGATCACCATGCCCTCATTCAATCTCGTCCGCCAAAGCGAATCTGCTGAACTTTCCACGACTCAATAAGCTCCATCGCGAATCTCAAAATGGGTCGGCTTGCCGAGCAACCGTCCCCCTCTCTTTAGCCAAGCAACCACGGCGTCCAACATCGAACTCAAAGGCGTTCGTGGTTCGCCAAACAAGCGATGGGATTGCGACGCGTTGTTCAGCCACGCCGTCGGCTGCTCCTGTCCCACGAATTCGACGGAACACTCAAGCCGCTCAGCCAGCGCTTCCGCCAAGTCGCGAACCCTTAGCACATCTTTGCCAGTGACATTTAGCACGCTTGCCGGACTTGCCGCCAGTGGTAGCGCCTGAAGGATATGGTTGACGGCATCCGCCTGCCAAATCAGATTCACGTATCCCGTGCTTAGATCAACCGGTTCGCCACGGGCTACCTTGGATGCCAAGTCGACTAAAACGCCGTAGCGGGGCTCGACCGAGTAGTTGAGACGAATAAGACATACTTTGGTTCCATGCCTGTGAGACCCCTCAACAAAAGCCGCCTCTCTGCCCAGACATGACTGGGCATAATCGCCAGGCGGGTCGGTAGGCGACTCCTCAGTTGAGCCCCCGGTCTCTGGTGCAGTGAAGCCGTACACGCACCCGGTCGACAAGGCTACGATCTCCGACGCACGATAGTGATCAGCAACCAGCTGCGGCATTGTGACATTCATCCGCTGCAACAGCTCGGGATTGTCCCTGGTACCGAACTTGACACCCGCCAGATAGAACACCTGCGCCGCTTCAGGCAGCTCTTGATAGGCTTCTCGCGCGCTAAGGTCGCAAGCGCACAAACCGAACCCATGGCTGCGAATCAACTCCCGCTGGTGTGCGTCAGTAAAACGTGACACTGCTGTAATCTTGTCTCGTCTACCCGCCGCCTCAAAACCGCGTTGCAACATACGCAACACGTGAAATCCCATTTTACCGCCAGCCCCTAGCACGCTTACTGGGCCAGAGTATTTGGCAATGGTCTCGATCGTTAACGCGTGCGGTTGTGACAGCTGGTGGTCCAAGTGTGTTTCATCGAACGGACTAGCCTCGTCGAGCATGCTTTGTAGAAGCCTTGTAGCAGGTGGAACTGATGCGGTAAGGCGAGCGGCAGTTGAGCAGATACCAAATACTAACACGAAGCGCGGGGGAGTGTGCCGATTTAGGGAACGGCAACAGTCTTGGCCGGTGCTGCACCATCACCGGCGGCCAGCGTCTCGCCGCTTACCGCTGTTTCGCAAACGCCGACGAGGTCGAGCGCCATCAATGAACACTGTTGTTGCGAGCCAACACGCGGCAACTCACAATTGCCTTTCTTCGCGTCCTGTGGCCGATCCGTAACAAACTAGCCGACGAGCCAACCGTTTTGTTCCAAATCAACGCAATCCAGTTCTATCGCGTAGATACGCGCACGCGATTTCCATTTCGGTTTGGCATTTCATCGATGACCAGTGCGCCGCACCTGTTCGTCCGTGTGACAGCCAGCTGTGCTGGAAAGGAAAACCACGGTCAAAGTGCCGAGGGGCTCACTCCCAAGTGGTTTACCAAGAATCCGCAGACTTCATTCGTGGAAGAGGACCTGCCGGAGATGCTGCGTGTCATTCGGCAAGCTGCTGATGCGGCCATTGACATCGGTAGCTGCAGGTCTTTTTCGCGTTGGTGGCTGGAGCTTTACGAACGTCACACAGCGTGGGCAGAGACGCAGGAGACTCCAGGCCTCTTGGCGGGCCTTGGCTTTAGCCTTGTGGAACGCGCCGCCTTGGACGCATTCTGCCGCACGAAGAACCGGTCGATAGGTGCAGTACTCCGTTCCAATGCGATTGAGCTCCAGCTGGGCGAACTGCGTCGCAGCCTCCAAGGGATCTCGATCACCGATGTACTCCCGCCCTCTCCACCAGCGCACATTTGCGTTCGCCACACCGTTGGATTGGGAGACGCGATCACCGCCGCAGATGCTACTGGCCAGCGGCCGGATGACGGCTTGCCATATACGTTGGAAGAGAACATTCGGCATTATGGCCTGCGTTATCTCAAGATTAAGATCAGCGGCGAGACAGCACGTGACCTGGCGCGATTAGAGATCATTGCGGAGTTGCTGGGCAGCCTGCCGGGTCCCAGCATTCAGTTCACACTAGATGGGAATGAGAGCTACGCTAGCGCCGCAGAGTTTCGTTCCGCCTGGCAACAGCTCTTGGATTCGCCGCGTCTTCGCTCTTTTTTCGAGCAGTCTCTGCTGTTTGTTGAGCAGCCTATTCACCGCGACCAGGCGCTTGCCGAACAAGTTGGTGACGAATTGCGACAGTGGCCGGACGCTCCGCCGCTGATCATCGACGAGTCGGATTGCGATCTCGGCACACTGCCCAGGGCCTTGAAACTGGGCTACCGCGGAACAAGCCACAAGAATTGCAAAGGCATCTTAAAGGGTGTGTTGGCGAAAGCGACCATAGAACAACACAGTACACCTAGCCGACCGCTGATTCTCTCTGCGGAGGATCTGGGCAACATTGGACCAATTGCCCTCCTGCAGGACCTTGCCATCGTGGCCACGCTAGGTCTTGTTCACGTCGAACGCAATGGACACCATTACTTTGCGGGGCTGAGCATGTTTGAGGATGCAATTCAGCGGCAAATGTTGCGAGACCATTCTGATCTTTACCAGTTGCATGACCGGGGATACCCCAAGCTGACGATCGATCACGGTCAGCTTCGCCTAGATAGCATCAATCGCGCTGCGTTTGGAACCCACACACTGATCGACTTCGATTCTCTCCCGCGCTGGGAATTTTGACTGTCGCGCGAACCGCATTAGCCCATCCAGATTTGGTCAAAAGATTCGACTTGCTAGACAACCTCGGCGCAATCGGCCATCATGCTGCATGCCTACCCAAAACAGTCCTGCAAACGATGCGCTATTCGGTCCAACGCATTGGCCTTCCGTGTGCGTAGCTCCCCTCCTGAATCGAGTCACTGGATGTCCAACTCACCTGCGAAGAGCAATTCCGCGACGTCTCTGCCTTGGTATCGTCGTATTGGTCCAGGATTGATTACCGCTTGCGTGGTGATTGGCCCCGGTAGCATTCTCACCAGCTCCAAAGTGGGTGCCAATGACGAGTATGCGATGCTGTGGGTGGTGGTGATCTCGGTAGCATTCATGATGCTATTCATGACGTTGGGAGCCAAATTGGGTGCTGTTGTCAGCAGTTCTCCAGGCGATGTCATTCGATCCAAATCGGGTAAACCTCTGGCTATTTTGGTCGGCCTGGGAGTCTTCTTTATTTCAGCGGCATTCCAATCCGGAAACAACATCGGCGTGGCAGCCGCTTTTGAAGCATTCATTGAGTCGAAAACAGTGGTCGCCTGCTTGGTCGTTGCCTTTAACGGGTTAGCCATCACTTTTCTTTTTGCGTTCAAGAACATGTACGCGGTGCTGGAGAAAGTGATGACCGCCTTTGTCGCGCTGATGCTGATCTGCTTTGCGATCAACCTCGTCTGCCTGGGCCCCGATCCGGTCGCCATGTTGGGAGGCTTTGTGCCTTCGTTGGGCAAGTCCGGTGAGATGTTGCCGGTGCTGGGGCTGGTAGGAACCACTTTCGTTGTCACTGCGGCGTTCTACCAAGCCTATCTCGTGCGTCAAAAGGGGTGGGACATCGACGACGTTGAAGATGGACTAGTCGATGCACGCATTGGTTCCATCATCATGTTTCTGATTACGCTTATGCTGATGTCGACGGCAGCCGCGGGACTCTACACGGGCCAACCAGTACTGCTCAAGAATCCCGTGGCCGTTGCTAGTGCTCTGGAGGCGACGTTTGGTCCTTCGGCGAAGATCATTTTCTGCCTGGGACTCTTCTCAGCCGCGTACTCGAGTTTTCTCGTCAATTCGATGATTGGTGGTTTTATGGCTGCCGATGGATTGGGCATTGGTAGTCGACCTGACGAAATGGGGCCTCGCATCATGACGACGATTGCCTTGCTAACTGGCATGTTGGTGGGCCTGGCCGTGCTGTTGTTTGATTTCGATCGCACGCCCACGATCATCGCCGCCCAGGCCGTCACCGTCATCGCCTCACCCCTGGTCGCGTGGGTGCTGTACTGGCTGACCTGTTCCCGTGACGTGATGGGGGAGATGGTCAATGGTACATTCGCCAAAGTCGGTGGATTGATTGGTTTGGCCCTGCTGGTCGCCATAGCCGGCAAAACGGCCTTCTCTGATTTGCCGGCGGCCCTCAATCGCTATCTACAGCCTGCTGCGGTGGCACCTAGTTCCGCCCCATCGTCTGCAGAGGCCAACAAGCAAGTCGATGAGTAGTCTGTTGGGGTCTAATCTACATCCGACGGTACTTTGCCAGGACGATATTCCTGCCGCGTTGTCACTTTGTCGCTTTGCCGGTTGGAATCAAACAGAACAAGACTGGCTACGCTTTCTGCGACTGAATCCGGCGAGTTGTTTCGGTGTGCGCCACGATCAGACCTGCATCGCTACTTGCATCTCCACTGAGTATGCACGTCAGCAGGCGTGGATTGGCATGATGTTGGTGCACCCGGAATATCGCCACCAAGGCTTGGCAAAGCTGCTACTGAATCACTGCCTGGAACGATTAGATGTTCTGGGAATCGCATGCGTGCGTTTGGATGCGACGCCGGACGGCCGCAAGGTCTACGAAAGGATGGGATTTGTCGACGAATTTGAGCTGTCGCGCTGGCGGCTCGATGAGCACGTAGAGAGCAGGTCAGGCGTACGCGACCGGAAGCCGAAACAGGAACACTCGTATCGAGACAATCTCGCGCTAGACCGGTTGGCTTTTGGTTCTGATCGTTCCGAGCTGCTGCATGAACTGGGCGAAGACTCGACGGTCTGTTCAACGGTTGACGGATTCGGGATGGTGCGTCCTGGACATCTGGCCAACTACTTGGGACCGTTGACAGCGAGCAAGCCAGAGATCGCCCAAGACATCGTGCACCAACTGCTAGAGGTAACGCGTCGGCCCATCTTCTGGGATATTCCTGATTCCCAGGTGAAGACGACACAGTTCGCGCGCTCGCTAGGCTTTCAAAAAGAGCGACCGTTGACGCGCATGCGCCGAGGGCAAAACATCCGGCAAGCTGTCGAGTTGATCTACGGAATCAGTGGACCAAGCACCGGCTAATCGCCGTCCACACCTGGTACAGAATCCAGCCTAATTCTGTGCCCAACGACGCATTTGAGCGGCTGGCTGCGAGAGAAGAGCTAGGGCACAAAGCCTTGTTTTTACTCGCCATAAGAAGCGAGGCCGACGGGACTCGAACCCGCAACCTCTGGATCGACAGTCTGCGGATGGCAATTGGCAAACCTAAGTTTACCGACTCGGCCCATAATGATCGATTCGACTTCGTCAATCGATTCAGCTAATCACCGTCGGTATCGAATACGCCGTCTTGCTATCGCGTCTTCTCAACTATTCCAAACGGTCCCGCCAGTATCCAGGCGTCCGCTTCGTGTGAGCCAAAGCAATGACGAAGACTTTTTCGTTTCGGATGATGTAAACAAAAACGAACGGAAACTTTTGGAAGCGGAAGCCGCGTGTTTCCAGCATATAGGTCGCCCAGGATTCGGGGGACCGCTCGATCAAAGCTTCAGCGGACTTCACCAGCGTGCGAAACTCGTCGGCAACATCTGCGTTTCGCACGCGATACCACTCGATCGTTTCACGAATCTCCCGAATCGCTTCCGGATGGAATTCAATCTGGTAGTTCGACTTCGCCATCAATCATCTTCCATGCTTCCGACGATGGAATCGTTTTCACCCGTCCGCTGCCGATGTCGTCAATGCGGCTGCGAATCTCATCGGACCACGCATTGCGCAAGTCCGCAGGTTCGCCGTCGCGTGAACCTTCCAAGCTGGCAAGAATCGCGTTGGCGACCACCGCACGATCCGCCGGAGCAAGCCGCAAAGCCGAGGCAATCAATTGTTGAGCAATTTCGGACACTTGAAAACTCCTGCACGAGTGAAGACGACAAACACCATTGTATCAAGCGGCAAGCATCAGTAGAACCAAAACACGTTGGCAATGTCCGCTTCCGCGTCACCGCTGATTTTGACGATCATTCGCCCTGCTTCAACAAACGGGCTACAAAGTGTTCGTATCGAGCAGAGCGCTCACGGCATGCACTCAGCGAAATCCTCCAGGTGTGATTGATCGTCTTCGACAATCGTAATCATCCCTTTGCCCAGACCCGGCTTGCGGAACTCGGCTGACTTCTTGGGCTCCGATACCAACTTGGCGACTGGTTGATCAAATGGCCAGCTAACTCTCTCATCGCGGCATTTCGTCAATGGCTTTCGGGGGCTGAGGCGCTACTCCTCGATGGAAACTAAGGATAAGCTCCGGCATCTCCTAGCCGTCGTCTACCTAGTCACTGAGGGGCAATGCCTGCTGAGCTGAG